>JACCZI010000149.1 GCA_013696015.1 Nocardioidaceae bacterium | reverse complement strand
GGGTGGCACTGGTGCCGACCGCGAAGCAGCTGGGCAACTTCCCCGAGTACGCGAGCGCCGGCGCTGAGCGGTTCCCCCGGTACGCCGCCCATATGAGGGCGTTGTACGGCCGCCGTCACGCCACGATCGGCGCCGCGTACGAGGCGGGAGTGCCGATCTTCGCCGGCACCGATGCCGGAGGCGTGCTGCCGCATGGGCTCATCGCCGCGGAGGTCCGCGAGCTCGCGACGTACGGCCTGAGTGCGGAAGGGGCGCTCGGGGCAGCCTCGTGGGACGCTCGGGAGTGGCTCGGGCACCCCGCCACCCTCGACGAGAACGCGGAGGCCAGTTTCGTCGTCTACGAGACGGACCCGCTGGCGGACCTGGCGGTGTTGTCAACGCCGCTGCGCATCGTGTTGCGTGGCCGCGTCGTCGTCTGACGAGCTGCGTCAACCTGCGCCGGCACCGACCGCCTGACCACCGCCTTCGGCCATCGCGGCAGCGACGGTATGCATGTTCGTGCGGAACTCCTCATCGGGGATCGGCGGCAACATATCGTTCCACGCCGCGATCATCGCGCCTCGAAGCTGCATCATGCCGAGCGGCCTGGCCAGGAACCACATGTGGAAGTGCTCGCTGCCGTCCCCCCACCGGCTGAAGTGCGTCCGGGCCACTCCATCGATGCGACCGATCGCGAGGGCCAGCCGTTGCACCACCTCACCCAGCGACGCGACAACATCCGGCGTCAAGGTGTGGAGAGTCATGTGCTGTCGAGGTGCCAGCCCGGCCATCATGGGCAGCCCGATCGGCTCGAACCCGGTTCGTATGTCCCACCGGTCGTCGTGCCAGATCACGTTCGCGTCCGGGTTGACGCAGCGGTAGCAGTCGCCGCCTCCGGGCTCACCGTTGCGCGGTGGCTCCGGAATCAGCGGATCGGCCAACGGCACGACGCGCACTTCGCCCTCGAACGGGACGAACGGTTCGCCGAGCAGCGACTCGGCCGACACGCGCTGGCCGTATGGCAAGCGGCGGTGGTACGCGGACACGGTTCGCGGATCAGGCAGCTCGGCACTCACCGCACCAGCCTCACGTACCTCCTGGTGACTTGTCACTGCGACGCCAGGTCAGAGCCTGATGTGACAGTGACAACTCACCTGTGGCGGGCGCTGGCGAGTCGGTAAGTGCAGATGAGCACCCCTGTATTCGACGTCGTGGTTGATATCAACTCCAGAGTGCGCGCCTGACCATCGTCGGGAAACAACCGCTTGCCGCCACCGAGCAGGATCGGTTCGATCATCAGGCGGTACTCATCAACGAGTCCGTTGCTGATGAGTTGTGCAGCGAGGCAGGGGCTGCCCATGACCTGGAGGCCGGGGGTGCTTTCCCGAAGCCCTGCCACCGCGCCGATGGCGTTGTCGGGGGGCAGCAACGTCGAGTTGGACCAGCCGAGGTCGCCTTGGGTGAGCGTCCGGGACGCGACGTACTTCGGGATCTCGTTCATGCGATCGGCGAACGGATCACCAGCGCGAGCTGGCCAGGCCGCGGCCATCGTCTGCCACGTACGACGGCCGAACAGCAGCGCCCCGGTGCTCTGCAACACCTCGTCGAGCACTGGCCCCATCGTCTCGGGGTCGAAGAACGGCATCGACCATCCGCCGTTCCGGAAACCGCCGTCGGTGTCCTCATCGGGTCCGCCGGGAGCCTGTACCACTCCGTCAAGGCTCATGAAATCACTCACTATGATGGTCATCTGTCCTCCGATCGCGTTCCAAGCCACGCAGTGTGCATGATGCCAACGGAGGCATCACCTCAGCCATGGCGGCGACAATCTGGTCGCGATTGGAGCCGGCGTCGGGGCCTCTGGCACAATGACGGGTCGAACCCGCGTACGCGCCGGCCCTCTCACCGGTGCTGACGCGGTTTCCCGAGCCGAGGTCCCGGCCCCCACACGGAGTGCACCGGCTCACCTGCCAAGCATTGATGAGGAGACCCCACAGACCGTGTCCGTCAAGATCCGCCTGAAGCGCATGGGCAAGATCCGCCAGCCGTACTACCGCATCGTCGTCGCCGACTCGCGCACCAAGCGGGATGGCCGGGTGATCGAGGAGATCGGCAAGTACCACCCCAAGCAGGACCCGTCGTTGATCGAGGTCGACTCAGAGCGGGCGCAGTACTGGCTCGGTGTCGGCGCCCAACCGAGCGAGCCGGTCATGGCGCTGTTGCGCAAGACCGGTGACTGGCAGCAGTACAAGGGCGAGCCGGCACCGCCGCCGCTGCTGGTGTCCGCGGCCAAGCGTGATCGCACCGAAATCTTCAACGAGGCCCTGAAGGAGTCGTCCGGCGACACAGCGTCGGAAGCGGTCACCAGCAAGCGACCGGCCAAACGAGCGGCCAAGACCGCTGAGCCTGCTGCGGTGGCAGAGCCCGCTGAGGCTGCTGCGGTGGCAGAGCCCGCTGAGGCTGCTGCGGTGGCCGAGCCTGCCCCGGAGCCGGAGCCGGAGCCGGAGCCGGAGCCGGAGCCGGTGCCGGTGGACGCGACCCCTGCCGACGAGACGCCCGACGGGGCCATCGCCACGGCCGAGGACGCCGAGGTGGCGGCAGTCGACGCCGAGAGCAAGAACAAGCAGGACTGAATGCTCGCCGACGTGCTCGAGCACCTCGTCCGAGGCATCGTCGACCACCCCGATGACGTGTCAGTGCGGGCGAAGGAGCTGCGGCGCGGCCGCATCTTCGAGGTGCGCGTCAACCCCGAGGACCTCGGCAAGGTGATCGGGCGGGCCGGGCGGACTGCCACCGCCATCCGCACGGTGCTCAACGCCCTGGCCGGCCAGCCCGGGGTGCGGGTGTACTTCGTCGACGTGGACCGGCGCCGGTGAGGCGTCGGGTCGCGGAGACGAGGGTTGGGTGCAGCGTCGACGTGGACCGGCGCCGGTGAGGCGCCGCTGACGCGCATGGAGGTCGTTGTCGGTCGGGTCGGCCGGGCCCACGGGGTGCATGGCGAGGTCAGCGTGGAGGTGCGCACTGACGAGCCGGGCCGGCGCTTTGCGCCCGGTTCGACGCTGCGGCCGGAGCCGGGCAGCCGAGGTGCGCTGGTCGTGGTGGCCGCTCGCGCGCACGGCACCCGGTTGCTCGTCACGTTCGAACAGGTGTCGGACCGTACGGCCGCGCAGTCCCTGAGCGGCGCGATGCTGCTCGCGCCGGTCGACGAGGCACCCCGACCCGATGATCCGGAGGAGTTCTACGACCACCAGCTGGTGGGACTCGTCGTACGGGCGACTAACGGAGACGCGGTCGGCGCCGTCAGCCGGGTCATGCACCTGCCGACCCAAGACGTGCTCGTCGTGGCGAGCGACGCCGGTGACGTCCTGGTGCCCTTCGTCGCCGAGCTGGTTCCCTCGGTCGACCTCGTCGCCGGCGAGGTGCTGGTCGCGAACCTGCCCGGCCTTCTCACCAGCGGCAGCGAGGACGGCTGAGGCG
>JACCZI010000122.1 GCA_013696015.1 Nocardioidaceae bacterium | reverse complement strand
GGCCCGCACGGCGCCGACGCCGGTCGGCTGCTGCCGGGGGTGCATGAGGTGCTGGTCTGGCGCTGCCCCTGGATCGACGGATGCCCCGAGCCGGTCGACGCGGTCGAGGTGCAGCAGCTGGCCAGCCGGTTGCAGGTGAGGCGGTTCGACGCAGCGGTGATCTTCACGTCCTTCCACCAGTCAGCGCTGCCGACGGCGCTGCTGCTGCGACTCGCGGGCGTTCCGTGGCTGGGAGCCATCAGCGTCGACTACCCCGGGGCGCTTCTCGATTTGCGTCACCAGGTCGACGAGGACATCCCCGAGGCTGAGCGGGCGCTGTCGTTGGTGCAGGCCGCTGGCTGTGCCCTGCCCGTCGGTGACGACGGGTCGCTGCGGGTCCGGTCTCCGCTGCCGACCACCGTCGACCTGGTCGGCACGCGGCGATACGTCGTACTGCACCCGGGGGCCTCCGTGCCGGCCCGGGCGTGGCCGGTCCAGCGGTACGCCGAGACCGCCCGGCTGCTGGACGCGGCGGGATGGCACGTCGTCGTCACCGGCTCCGCCGCCGAACGGGAGCTGTGTGAGCAGGCGGCCGCAGAGGTGGCCACGAACCTCGCCGGCGCCACACCACTGGACCGCCTGGCCGGTCTCCTGGCCGGCGCAGCTGCGGTTGTCGTCGCTAACACTGGTCCGGCGCACCTCGCCGCGAGTGTCGGCACCCCGGTCGTGTCGTTGTACGCACCGACCGTGCCTGCGGTGCGGTGGGCTCCGTACCGGGTCCCCCATGTGCTGCTCGGCGACCAGCAGGCCGGCTGCCGCGATACCCGAGCGACCCGGTGTCCCGTGCCCGGCCATCCGTGCCTCACCTCGGTCACGGCCGACCAGGTGGTGGGGGCAGTGCACCGGCTCACCGCCGGCCCGCAACCGTCGCTGGAGCCGGCGCTGGAGCCGGCGCTGGAGACCGTGCGATGAGGATCGCGATGGTGTCCGAGCACGCCAACCCGTTGGCCGTGCTCGGCGGTGTCGACGCCGGGGGCCAGAACGTGCACGTCGCCGCGTTGGCGGCTCAGCTCGTGCGGCGGGGCCACGAGGTCACGGTGTTCACCCGTCGCGACGACCCGGACGTCGTGACCCGGCTGCGGGCGCCGGCCGGCTATCTGGTCGAGCACGTGACGGCCGGACCACCGAGCGAGGTGCCGAAGGACGCGCTGTGGCCGTACATCGGTGACTTCGGCCGTCACCTGGCCGTCCGTTGGGCCTACGAGCGGCCGGATGTGGTCCACGCCCACTTCTGGATGAGCGGCGTCGCGGCGATGGCGGCAGCCGGGCCACTCGGTATCCCGCTGATCCAAACTTTCCACGCCCTCGGTGCGGTCAAACGGCGGCACCAGGGCCGCTCCGACACGAGTCCGGTGCAGCGGATCCGGGCCGAGGAGCGGCTGTGCCAGCAGGCGGACCATGTCATCGCCACGTGCAGCGACGAGGTCGAGGAGCTGGTCGCGGCCGGTCTCCAGACGGACCGGGTCAGCGTGGCGCCGTGTGGGGTCGACGTGCGGCGCTTCACACCCGCTCCCGAGCCCGGCGATGGCCGACAGCGGCTCGTCGTCGTGGGCCGATTGGTGGAGCGCAAGGGCGTCGCCGACGTGGTCGACGCGATGGCGACGCTGCACGGTGTCGAGTTGTACGTCGCCGGCGGACCGGTGCGCCACGCGCTTGACCTCGATCCCGAGGTGCAGCGCCTCCGCCACCGCGCCAAGGCCGCCGGTGTCCTCGAACGGGTGCACTTCATGGGTCGGATCGGACACGCAGATCTGCCGTCCGTCTACGCCATGGCGGACGTCGTCGTTTCGGTGCCCTGGTACGAGCCGTTCGGGATCGTGCCGCTGGAGGCGATGGCATGCGGTCGCCCGATTGTGGGCTCGGCCGTGGGCGGTCTGCTCGACACCGTCGTCCCCCGAGTCACCGGCGAGCTGGTGCCACCTCGGCGTCCGGACATCCTGTCGGCCGCGCTGCGGGACCTGCTCGCCGACGCGCCGCGCCGGGCAGCCTACGGTGCCGCGGGGGTACGTCGGGTCCGGCGCCACTACACGTGGGAGCGGGTGGCCGCCGACACCGAGGAGGTGTACGGGTGTGTTGCCGCCGACGCAGTGGCGCCCGTCGCGGAGGCGGTCCGATGAGCACACCGCTGCCCTACGGGCATGAGCACGTGCAGCTGCTGCGCCAGGCGCTGGACGGTTTCGGGCCGTGCGTGGAGCTCGCCACCCGATGGGGTGAGCAGCTAGCCGTGGTGCTCAGTCGCGGCGGCAGGCTGTTGGCCGTTGGCAACGGCGGAAGCGCGGCGCAGGCACAACACCTGACTGCCGAGCTGGTGGGTCGCTATCGCGACGACCGCCCGCCGTACTCCGCGATCTGTTTGAGCGCGGAGACCTCTACCTTGACCGCGATCGCCAACGACTACCCGGCCACCGAGCTGTTCGCGCGGCAGGTCGAGGCGCACGGCCGGCCCGGTGATGTGCTCGTCGTCTTGTCGACCAGCGGGCGCAGTGCGAACGTCGTCGCCGCCGCGCACCGCGCTCGCCGGGCCGGCCTGAGCGTCTGGGCCTTCACCGGACCGCGGCCGAACCCGGTCGCGGCGGAGGCCAACGAGGCGTTATGCGTGGCGGCTGGCTGCACCGCCACGGTGCAGGAGCTGCATCTGGTCGCCCTGCACCTGCTGTGCGCCGCGTTCGACAGGTACGAGACAGCCGCCGCGCTCGGGATGACCCTGCCCGCCGTCGGAGTGCTGTCGTGAAAGGCCCGCTGGTCGTCGTGGGCGACGCGCTGCTCGACATCGACGTGGTGGGCACACCCCGGCGGCTGTGTCCGGATGCCCCCGTCCCCGTGCTCGACGAGACCCGCGAGCAGCTGCGCCCCGGCGGGGCCGCCCTGGCCGCCGCGATGGCAGCAGCGGACGGCCACGACGTCATCCTCGTCATGCCGCATGTCGACGATGAGGACGGGCAGCGGTTGCTCGCGCTTCTCGAGCCGTTGCTGCGGGTGGTGCCGGTCCCCAGCGGCGGTGCCACGGCCGTGAAGCGGCGGATCCGGGCCGCCGGACAGACGCTGGCGCGTCTGGACAGCGGCGGCTCGGCCACCGCCGTCGGCGAGCTGTCGTCGCGGGCCAACCCCTCGCTGCGCGAGGCGTCGGCGGTGCTGGTGTCCGACTACGGCCGAGGCGCCACCGCGGCGGCCGGGCTGCGCAGTCTGGTCCTCGACCGGGTCGGGCATGCCCCGGTCGTCTGGGACCCACACCCGCGCGGCTCGGCGCCGGTCCGTGGCGTCCACCTGGTGACGCCGAACGCCGCCGAGGTGGCCACCTGGGCCGAGCGGCACGAGGTGTCGGTCGAGGCAGCCGGCTCGACACTGGCAAGGACCACCACGCTCGCGGCCGGGCTGGTTGGCGCCTGGCGCACCCGGGCCGTGGCGGTGACGCTGGGGGAGCGGGGGGCGCTCCTCTCGTACGGCAGCGGAGCACCGGTTGTGGTGCCCGCCTCGCCGACGACGGGCGGCGACACGTGCGGGGCCGGCGACCGGTTCGCGTCGGCCGCCGCGACTGCGCTCGGCTCGGGCA
>JACCZI010000085.1 GCA_013696015.1 Nocardioidaceae bacterium | reverse complement strand
GAATTGTGCCGATCGTCGAACCCGAGGTGCTCTGTGCGGGCTCGCACGACCAGGCGGCGTGCCGTGAGGTGCCCCAGCGACCTCTGACTGCCGTGTTCGACCACCTCGACCGCAACCGGGTGGAGCTCAGCGGCATGGTCCTTAAACCCAACATGGTCACACCGGGGCTCGACGGTCCGCCGGTATCCGTGCAGGAGGTGGCCGAGGCGACTCTGGACGTCCTGCACTTGGCCGTACCCGCCGGTGTTCCCGGTATCGCCTTCTTGTCCGGGGGACACTCGAACCGGGTCGCGTGTGAATACCTGGCGGAGATCAACGCTCGTGCTGACTCGGCGCCGTGGTCGCTGAGCTACTCCTTCGGGCGGGCTCTGGTGAGCGACGCGTTGAGCACCTGGAAAGCCCACGCGGACCAGGTCACGGCAGCACAGCGGGTTCTCCTCGACAACTGCCGCCGGGCGTCTGATGCCACCCGCCGCCGCACGGTGCCGGCAGGGTAGGGCTCGGCCGGCGAGCGGCCCCCAGCGATCGGCCCTAGCGATCGGCTGAGAGCGGAAGCTCGACGATCACCGCGGATCCGCGTCCGTGGACCGAGTCGATGCGCAATGTTGCTCCGATCAGCGCGCATCGCTCCGCCATGGAGGACAGCCCGAAGTGCTCGGCGGGCGCGGAGGAGGTGCTGCCGGCCAGCACGGATCGTACGTCGAAGCCGACGCCGTCGTCGGTGGCCTCAAGGACGACAAGGTCACCGACCCGACGGATCGAGAGCACGCCACGGGGAGTCTCGGCGTGCTTGACCATATTGTTGATCGCCTCCTGCGCGACCCGATACAGCACGGCGGCGCAGTGGTCGGGCACCTCGGCGAGGCGCTCGTCCGGAGCGGCTCGAAACTCGATGTCGAGCTGGGGGACGGCATGGGTCAGCGATTCGAGCGCAGCCACCAACCCGAGGTCGTCAAGAATCAGGCTGTGCAGGCCGGAGATCGCGGCGCGGGTCTCGTCGTAGGCCAGTGCTGCGAGTTGGCGGGCGGACGCTATCTGCAGCTGCGCCTCCGTGGTCGAGGAAGCCGGCTCGGGACTGCCGGTCAGCGAGACCTCTGCCGCCGCGAGGTGAAAGCTCAGCGACACCAGTGCCTGGGTGACGCCATCGTGCAGATCCCCGGCGACCCTGCGCCGCTGAGCCTCCTGTACCGAGATGGCGTGGGCGATTAACCGATCCCGTTCACTGCGGTGGCCGTGGGTCGCCTGCCGCAACTGGTGGGCATGCAGGCGCAGCCCGAGAACGTCGACGAGCCGCTGTGCTCGCTGCAGCTCTGCCTCAGCGAACGGATGCGGCAATCCACGATGGACGGAGACCACCGCAACGACCTGCCCAGAGAGACCGCGTGCGGGCACGCACATCCGAGCCACCGACTGCCCGGCTGCGAGTGACATCAGCTGCCGGTGCGCCGCGTTGCGCGGGGAGTCGCTGTCCAGCCTGACGGACCGTCCGTTCTGTGCCACCAGTCCGGTGACCCCGTACCCGAGGGGTATCCGGAGGGCTGGTTCAGCGGTTCCACCGGGTGGATCAGCGGCCCCGACGACCAGCGCCGTCGCCGCGTGGTCGACGACGAGGATGAGAGACCCATCGGCAGCAAAGGACGACGACATGGAACCGGCGACCGCTCCCAGGTCGAGGTCCGTGGGACCGAGAAGCAGGTCCCACAGCGCAGCGTCGTCTCTCACTGGAACAGGCCCTCCCGAAGCGCAACAGCGATGGCACCACCCCGGTCCGAGACGGACAGCTTGCGGTACAGCCCTCGGATGTGTGTCTTGACCGTGTCCTCGCTGATCACCAGCTTCCCCGCGATCGCCTTGTTGGAGTGGTTGGCGACCACCAGCGCCAACACCTCACTTTCTCGTTGCGTGAGGCTCAAGCGCGCTCCGGGCCAGAACTCACCGGCGCTCAGTCGTGCCGCCGAGACGGCGATCCGGCCCGCGATTGTCGGGTCGATCACCACGTCTCCGGCCATGACCCGTCTCAGGTGTCCGACCAGCTCGGCTCCGTCCACCCGTTTCAGCACGTACCCGGACGCGTCGACACGCATCGCCTGGTAGAGGTACTGCTCGTCCTCGTAGACGGTGAGGAACACGACGTGAACGTCTGGATGGGCGCTCTTGATCTGCCGGCACAGGTCCAGCCCGCTGTCCTTGCCGAGCCGTACGTCACACAGCACCAC
>JACCZI010000071.1 GCA_013696015.1 Nocardioidaceae bacterium | reverse complement strand
AGGTGGCCTGCGCGATGGCCGCGCTGCTCGGCGTTCCCTGGACCGTCACGGCGCACGCCGCTGACCTGTTCGTGCCGCGTCCGGGGCTCGGGGAGCTCCTCCGGTCGGCGCGCGCCGTGGTGACGGTCGCCGAGCACCACCGGCGCTGGCTGTCCGAGCGGCACGGAGTGCAAGCGCGCGTCGTGCGGTGCGGCGTGGACCCGGCCTTCTTCTCGGTTTCGCCGGCGCAGCCGTCCGATCCGCTCCGGGTGGTCTGCGTGGCCCGCCGGGTGGCCAAGAAGGGGATCGACGCGCTGGAAGCCGCTGTCGCGGGCGACCCCCGGTTCCGGCTCCGGGTGGTCGACGCGGCCCGGCCCGACGACGTGCCCGGGATCCTCGCCGAGTCCCACGTGTTCGCGCTGGCGGCTCGGGTCGCGGGCGACGGGGACCGCGACGGGGTCCCGGTGGCCCTCCTGGAGGCGCTGGCGGCCGGGCTCCCGGTGATCGCGACCGAGCTGGTCGACGCCGACCGGCTCGATCGACCGGTGCTCGACGTGCGCCAGGACAACGAACACGCCGCCGGGCACCTCCCCGACGCGCTCCACGTCGAGCTCGGCGACGTCACCGAACACGACCACGAGTTGCCGGACGGCGATCTCGCCGTCATGTGCGGCCACGGCGAGCGAGCCGCCACCGCGGCGAGCCTGCTCGAACGGGCCGGGCGCCACGACGTCGCCGTGGTCATCGGCGGCCCGGGCGACTGGGCCGTGGACGGTCGCCGGCTCGCCACCGCCTGATGCTCGACGCCGCGACGCCGCTGCGGCTGGGGCTACGAGCCAACCTCGCCCAGTTCAGCTTGCTCGTCGCGGTCAACGCACTGGTCGGGGGCATGGTCGGCCAAGAACGCACGGTGCTCCCGCTGCTGGCCGAGCGCACCTTCGGGCTGCAGGCCTTCACCAGCACCCTCACCTTCATCCTCGCCTTCGGTGCGGTGAAGGCCGTCACCAACTTCGCCGCCGGCACGCTGTCGGACCGTTACGGCCGCAAACCCGTCCTGGTTGCCGGCTGGCTCGTCGGGCTGCCCGTTCCGCTCCTGCTGATCTGGGCGCCGTCATGGACCTGGGTCATCGTCGCCAACGTCCTGCTCGGCGTGAACCAAGGCCTCACCTGGTCATCGACGGTGATCATGAAGATCGACCTCGCCGGCCCGCAGCGCCGTGGCCTGGCCATGGGCCTCAACGAGGCCGCCGGCTACGGCGCTGTCGCCGTGACCGCGTTGGCCACCGGCTGGATCGCCGCTGAGCACGGGCTGCGACCCGGGCCGTTCCTGCTCGGCCTCGCCTACGCCGCCCTCGGCCTCGGCCTCTCCACCGTGTTCGTGCGCGAGACCCGCGGCCACGCCCGCCACGAAGCAACCGACACGACCACCGAAGACGAAGCGCTGTCGACGGGCGAGGTGTTCAAACGCACCAGCTTCACCGAGCCGGCGTTGTCGGCGGTGTGCCAAGCCGGTCTCGTGAACAACCTCAACGACGGGCTCGCCTGGGGCCTCTTCCCCCTCTTGTTCGCCGCCCATGGTCTCAGCACCGCCAGCATCGGCACGCTCGTCGCGCTCTACCCCGCAGTGTGGGGCGTCGGCCAGCTCGCCACCGGGCCGCTGTCGGATCGGTGGGGCCGGAAACGGCTCGTCGTCGCCGGCATGCTCACCCAGGCCGCGGCCATCGCCGCCGTAGCCACTGCCACCAGCTTCGCGGCATGGGCCGTCGCCAGCGCCACCCTCGGCCTCGGCACGGCCATGGTGTATCCGACCCTGCTTGCTGCCATCGGCGACGTCGCCCATCCCAGCTGGCGAGCCTCCGCAGTTGGCGTCTATCGGCTGTGGCGCGACAGCGGCTTCGCGGTCGGGGCGCTCGTCGCCGGGATCATCGCCGACATCGTGAGCGTCGATGCCGCCATCTGGACCGTCGCCGCGCTCACCGCTGCATCAGGACTGGTCGTCGCGCTGCGCATGTACGAGACCCACCCGCGTCGCAACCGCACGACGAAGACCGGGGTGCTCACCGCGGCCGCACCGACACACCGGTGAGCTTCGACAGCCGCGACGCGAACGCCGGCCCGCACACCAGCCACGGATGACCTGCTTTCGAGTCGAGCTCACCCGCGCCCGCCCACCCCGCCACCTCCACCAGGGCGCGCAGGCACACGACGCTCTGATGCCAGCGCAACGACCGATCGTCGATCGTGACGCCACTGCGGTCGCGGTACTGGTGGAGGAAGCGGCGTGACAGCAGCCGGCCGCCGCCCCGCACGAGCGGACGCGCCGCCCGAGGTACCCCGATCGGCGGTTCGGCGAGGACGAGCGACGTGAACGCCACGTCGTAGGCACGCGACGCCAGTAGGCCTGCTGACCAGTCGAGCACCGTCACCTTCCCGGCCTCGTCGACCAAGAGGTTGAACGGGTGCAGGTCGCCGTGGCAGATCACCTCGGGCGACGGCGAAGGTGGGTTGGCCGCCAGCCACCCGGCCGCACCGACCAGATCGTGACGGCCGTACAGGTCCGCGGCGGCGCGCAACAGCGCGAGCAGCGCAGGCACCGTCAATGACGCTTCGCTCTCCACGCCGAGCCGGGTTCGCAACGGGGCGGGATCGAGGCGATGCAGGTCGGCCATGGCCGTCGCCAATACCTCCGGGATGTGAGCGAACAGTCGCGGCAGTCGCTTGATCGCGTCCAGCCCGTCGAGATCGGCGAGCAGGAGCCTCCCGTCGACTCGGTCCATCACCATGAACGCCCGGCCGAGCCCGTCGTCGGGACCGCCCGAGAGGCGCACGGTCGGTGTCGGGAAGCCTTGGTCGGCGACCTCGGCTTGGATGATCGTCTCCTTGCGGGCCACCACCGGATCGGGCATGACCCGCGCCACGAGGTCACCGGACAGTCTGTCGGGGGCGCCGACGAGTCGGAACGCCAACAGCTCCGCCCAGAACCCGCCAGCCAGCGTCTCGGGCGGTGCGGTGTAGTCGAGTGTCGGCGTGGTGATGAGGGTGCGCATCACGCCCAGCAAGTTTCTGGGAAGGTCTTCTCTTACCGTCACACTCTTTACCGTAACGGTTTTTACCGGTACTGTCGAGGCGTGCCAACAACCAGACCAGAGCCACTGCCGGAGCGTTGGACCGTCGACAACCTCGCCCGCCGCGCCGAGCTCACCGTGCGGACGATCCGCGACTACCAGACGATGGGGCTGCTCCCGCCGCCCGAGAAGCACGGCCGGATCGGCATCTACGGGGCCATCCACCTGTCACGGCTCTTGCTGATCGGGCGCCTGCAGAATCGGGGCTACTCCCTGGCCGGCATCCGAGACATGCTCTCCTCCTGGAGCGACGGCGCGGAGCTTGGTGAGGTGCTCGGCCTGGCACCCGACGAGCTGGTCCACATCGACGAACCCGGGCGCCCCGCCACCGTCGACCAGCTCACCAGGCTCCTCCCCGCACTCGTGCCCGACCGGCTCGAGGCGCTGATGGCCACTGGTGTCATCGAGGCGTGCGGACCGGACCGTTACTGCGTCCCGAGCCCGTCGCTGCTGCAGCTCACCGTCGACCTCCTTGCTATCGGCTATCGCCCCGATCGGACGCTGGAAGTGCTCACCACGATCCGTCGAGCCACTGACGCCGTCGCCGACGCCGCCGTCTCCCTGTATGCCGACCGACCAGAGGGTGTCGACACCGATCAGCTCGTCGCCCTCGCCACCCGCGGCCGGGGCCTCCTCGCCCACGGCACCGGCCGGCTCACCATCCGCGCCATCGGGCGACGCCTCGGCATCGAACACGAAGGATCGCTTCCCGACGCACTCCGCCACCTCCTGGGGTCGAGGACCGATGACCACCATCGCCGAACACCGAGCCGCACGACGCGTGGAACGGCGACAGGAGGCACGGTGGGCGGCCGACCCCGACCGGCGAGACCGCGTCGTCGCCCGGTCGCCGACGCCGTCCTGCCGCGCCAACCTCACCCCTGCATCGCCACCTGGCAACGGTTCCTCCTCGGATCGCGATGGTGGCCGTAACCGTCGCGGCGCTTCCACGCCTCGGTGACCCATGCGTGGACCGTGAGGTGGTCCGGGTGGAAGGTCATCCCATCCGGGGCGAAGGAAGAGTTGCGGGAAGTCGCCGTACTC
>JACCZI010000140.1 GCA_013696015.1 Nocardioidaceae bacterium | reverse complement strand
CACCACGTGTGTCTGCCATTTGCCTACCCCCAGCGCGGCCGGTCGGAAGGTGGCCCCGGTCAGGCTGGGACGATAGAGCAGTGACGGCCTTCAGCGCCCTGAGCCACCTCGAGTGCTCTCGCGAGGCCCACCTGCATGACGCGACGATGCGCCACGGCGTGTGCCCCGCCTGCGGCGCCCCCCTGCTCGCTCGCTACGACCTGAGCTCGGTCCGCATCGGCCCAGCCGATGTCGCAACGCGAGCTCCGGACCTGTGGCGCTATCACGAGCTGCTGCCGGTGTCGGCACCGGACGCGAAAGTCACGCTGGGCGAGGGCATGACGCCGTTGACGCCGCTGCCCCACCTGGCGCAGCGACTCGGCCTGCGGAGGATGTGGGTCAAGGACGAGGGACTGCTGCCGACCGGGTCGTTCAAGGCCCGTGGTGCGGCCGTGGGTGTCTCGCGGGCCCGCGAGCTCGGAGCCCGGCGGGTCGCGATGCCGACGAACGGCAACGCGGGAGCCGCCTGGGCCGCGTACGCGGCGCGAGCCGGCCTGTCGCTGGCGGTCGCCATGCCAGTGTCAGCGCCCGCGATCACCCGGTCCGAGGTCGTCGCGGCCGGCGCGCACCTCACGCTCGTCGACGGGCTGATCTCCGACGCCGGGCGGCTCGTCGCCGAGGCAATCGCGGCCAGCGAGGCGGACTGGTACGACGTGGCGACGCTGAAAGAGCCGTACCGGGTCGAGGGAAAGAAGACGATGGGCTTCGAGATCGCCGAGCAGCTCGGCTGGCGGATGCCCGACGTCGTGGTCTATCCGACCGGCGGTGGCGTCGGTCTCATCGGCATCCACAAGGCTCTGACCGAGCTGGTCGAGCTCGGCTGGGTGGCGGGACCGTTGCCACGTCTGGTCGCGGTGCAGTCGACCGGATGTGCGCCGATAGTCACCGCGTTCGATGCGGGTGTCCGCGAGTCGCAGCCCTGGCCGGACGCGGACACCGTGGCGTTCGGCATCAACGTCCCGAAGGCGCTCGGCGACTTCCTCGTCCTCGATGCGCTGTACGCCACCGGTGGCACTGCCGTCGCTGTCACGGACCACGACCTGCTCGCCGACGTACGCCTCGTCGGGTCCTCGGAAGGCATGTTCGTGTCACCGGAGGGCGCCGCGACGGTCACCGCCACCCGTGCGCTGCGCGAACGGGGCTGGCTCGACGCTGACGACGAGGTGGTGCTGCTCAACACGGGCAACGGGCTCATCTACCCCGAGACGGTGCCGGTCGACCTGCCCGCGGTGCCGCCCACCGGCACGATCACTCTGCCCGACACGTGACTGGCAGGTTCCGGTTTGACGCCGGTCAGCGACGGTGCAGGAAGAGGATCGCGCGGTCGTCGCCTGCGGAGTCGAGGCGTTCGAGCAGCCGCTCGGCACTGTTCTCCCAGCCGCCGCTCAGCATCCGCTCCGCCTCTCCGAGCAGCTTGTCGATGCCGAGGGTGAAGTCGCGCTCCGGTGTCTCGACCAGGCCGTCGGTGTAGATCATCAGAGCGTCGTCGGGGTCGAGACCTCCGGTGACCGGCTCGAAGTCGGCGCCCTCGATGAGCCCGAGGGCCGGTCCGTACGAATCGAGCACCTCCCACCTGCCGGAGCCGGCGTGGAAGTGCAACCCGGGCGGGTGGCCAGCCGTTCGGAACGACAAGGTGCCCGTGTCCAGCGACACCGCGAGATGCGCCGCCGTGGCAAAGCCTTCGCCCCAGTCCTGGCGCAACAGGTAGGCGTTGGCGGCCGGCAGGAACTGCTCTGGCGGCAGGGCGCCGAGCAGACCACCGAAAGCGCCGGAGAGCTGCAGGGCACGCGTCCCGGCGGCGAGCCCCTTGCCGGACACGTCGACCACGACGACCTCGAGCAGCGGGCCTGTCCTCGCCGCGACGATGAAGTCACCGGCGAACTGCGCCCCGCCGGCCGAGCGCATGATCGCCTGTGCGTACCACTGCTCGGGCAGCGCCGGGAGCTCGCTCTGCGTCTGCAGCCGGTCGCGCAGGTCGATCAGCATCGACTCACCGAGCCGGCCAGCGGCACCCAGTCGCGAGCGGTACGACGCCACGAGCAGAATGACGGCGAGCACGGTCATCACCCCCGCCCAGGCGACCCGAGGCGGGGTCGCGCCGGCCACCACGACGGTGGCCAGGACGCCGGCCGCGACCACAGCGGTCAGGGTCACTAGGTGCCGTCGCTCGAGCACCAGACTCCCGGCCACTAGGGGCACCACGAAGGTGCTCAGCGGGAACCACTCGAAGCCAAGGCCCGCGACGACCGTGATGACGAACGTGAAGCAGACCAACGCGATCAGCCATCTGTTGTCATCACCGGTGCGGGTGCTCGCTCGGAGGGCGCGACGCGCATGCGTGAAGGCCCGGCCACGCGGGGGGGTGTCGCTGACCACGGTCCCCGTCACGGCGAAACCCTATCCGCCGGGACGGTTTCGTTGCGTCACCCGCACCGCACGGGTTACGCGGTCGAGCCGGACGCCCGAGGGCTGCCCAGCCGCCGAGCGCCGCGACGCCGCTGGCAGGTCGGGCACCAGTAAAGGTTGCGACCCTCGACGACGCGGGTGCGCACCCGGGTCCCGCAGACGAAGCACGGCTGGCCGGTGCGGCGGTAGACGTAGACGTGCGGCCGATCCTCCTCGCCGGATGACACATGCTGAGGCCGGACGGTGTCGATGTGCCCCGCCACGACGCCGTGCCGCATCAGAATGACGAGGTCGTCCCACAGGTCTTGCCAGACGCCGAAGGTGAGCCCCGACCCGGGGGCTCCCGGGTCGAGCCGGTGCCGGAACAACAGCTCGGCGCGATAGACGTTGCCGATGCCGCTGATGACCGCCTGGTCCATCAGCAGCGATGCCAGTGATCGTCGCGAGCTCCGGACGATCTGCCAGCCCCGTGCCGAGTCGGCATCCCCGCGCAGCGGGTCCGGGCCGAGCCGGGACACCAAAGCCTGCCGTTCCTGCCCGGTGAGCACCGAACAGGCGGTCGGCCCCCGCAGGTCGGCCACGGCGCGCGACGACGCCAACCGGAGCCGTACGGCACCGCGCGGCTGAGCGCCGGGGGCGGGGCTGGCGACGAACGTCCCGTACAGGCCCAGGTGCACGTGCAGTACGCGCTCACCATCGAAATGGCAGAACAGGTGCTTGCCCCACGACTCGGCAGCCGTCAGGCGCCGGTTGTCGAGCAGCCGGGCCCCGTCGGCGAAGCGGCCCTGTGGGCTAGAGGCACGCACCACGTCGCCGGCGAAACAGCCGGACAGCTCGGCGGCGAGCCGGTGCAGCGTGTGTCCTTCGGGCATGACGCCCAGCCTGCCTCAGGTTGTCGTCGGCGGCACGCCGCTCTGCTCGTACGAGGACAGCATCGCGATCCGCCGACGGTGCCGCTCGTCCCCGCTGAACGGCGTGGCCAAGAACTCCTCGACCATCATCACCGCCTCGTCCTGGTTGTGCATGCGGGCCCCGATCGAGATCACGTTGGCGTCGTTGTGCTGCCGCCCCAAGGCTGCGGTCTCGAGGCTCCAGGCGAGCACCGCTCGGGTGCCGGCGACCTTGTTGGCCGCGATCTGCTCGCCGTTGCCG
This sequence comes from Nocardioidaceae bacterium, assembly GCA_013696015.1. GTDB lineage: Bacteria > Actinomycetota > Actinomycetes > Propionibacteriales > Nocardioidaceae > JACCYJ01. The sequence continues at coordinate 13,833 of JACCZI010000140.1, read as the reverse complement.
GAGCCTCCGATAACGATGCCCAGGCTGCCCGGCTCGGACACGACGGCGGCCGCGACAGCCAGGCAGAACGGCGGGTAGTCGTCTTCAGGGTCGAGCCGCGTCGCGCCGTGATCGACGGCATCATGGCCCCGATGCTGGAGCACGCCGATGAGGTAGTCCTTCAGCTGGAACCCTGCGTGGTCGGAGCCGATGTGGACGCGCATGGCGGCAGTGTCGCAGGATCAGTCAAAGACCGGCGGGCTGGTGCGGGTGCGCTTGAGCTCGTAGAACCCTTCGGTGCCGGCGACGAGCAGGACCCCGTCCCACAGCCGGCCGGCGGCCTCGCCCCGAGGAGCCGGTGTCACCACCGGGCCGAAGAAGGCCACGTCACCCACCGAGATCACCGGAGTCCCCACGTCGAGGCCGACTTCGTCCATCGCATTGCTCGTGGAGGACCGGATCGTCTCGTCGTAGTCGTCGCTGTCCATGGCGTCAGCGAGCGCGACGGGAAGATCTACCTCGCGCAGGGCATCCTCGATCGTTGCCCGCTCGCGCGGCATTCCCTTGTTGTGGAATCTCGTGCCGAGAGCGGTGTAGAGACCGGCGAGGACGTCGTCTCCGTGCTCTCGAGCCGCCGCGATGCACACCCGCACCGGGCCCCAGCTGGGGTCCGTCTTTTCCTCGTGGTCCTTGGACAGCCACTTCTCCTCGTTGATCACCGCGAGGCTCATGACATTCCAGCGGATCGCCACCGGGCGTACCGTCTCGACCTCGAGCAGCCAGCGCGAGGTCAGCCATGCCCACGGGCACAGCGGGTCGAACCACATGTCGGCGGGCTCCGCCTCGATCGCTTCTGTCTGGGTCACGCGAACTCCTCCGGCAGGGACGTTGTTTGCTCTACGGGCTACCCATCGCAACGTTGTGACCAGGCAAACCCATTCCTGACCGTGGTCTCGACCGTGCGAGGATGAGCGGCATGCCTGGAACCAACCTCACCCGCGACGAAGCCCAGCTGCGGGCGGGTCTCCTGACGGTGGACAGCTACACGGTCGAGCTCGACCTGGCCGAGTCGGACACCACCTTCGGCTCGACGACAATCATCTCGTTCTCGTGCACCGAACCTGGAGCGGCGACGTTTGCCGACCTGGTCGACGCCACGGTCAAGGAGATCACGCTTAACGGCCGCCAGGTCGACCCGGCGGAGGCCTACTCCGACAACCGCATCGCGCTCCATGGCCTTCAGCCCACGAACGAGCTGCGCGTCGTCGCTGACTGTCCGTACTCGCGCACCGGTGAGGGCCTGCACCGCTTCGTCGATCCGGCCGACGGCAAGGTCTATCTCTACACGCAGTTCGAGGTCCCAGACGCTCGGCGTGTGTTTACGACGTTCGAGCAGCCCGACCTCAAGGCGCCGTTCGAGTTCCGCGTGACCGCTCCGAGCGGCTGGCAGGTCGTCTCCAACTCGCCGACACCCGAGCCGGAGCAGGTACGCGACGGGGTCGCCGTCTGGCGATTCGAGCCTACGGCGCGGATCTCGACGTACATCACAGCACTGGTCGCCGGCGAGTACCACGTCGTGAGCGACTCGTACCAAGGGGCTTATGGAGAGATCCCGCTCCGGGTGTTCTGCCGGCAGTCGCTGGCGAAGCACCTCGACAGCGACGACATCATCGAGGTGACCCAGCAGGGGTTCGGCTATTTCGAGTCGGCGTTCGCGATGGCCTACCCGTTCGGCAAGTACGACCAGCTCTTCGTGCCCGAGTACAACATGGGGGCGATGGAGAATGCTGGGTGCGTGACGTTCCGCGACGAGTACATCTTCCGCAGCCGGCAGACGGTCGCGGCGTACGAGACTCGGGCGAACACGATCCTGCACGAGATGGCGCACATGTGGTTTGGCGACCTCGTCACGATGCGTTGGTGGGACGACCTGTGGCTCAACGAGTCGTTCGCCGAGTGGGCGGCGCACCACAGCTCGACGCAGGCCACGCGTTTCACCGAGGCATGGACCGGCTTCTGCAACTCGCGCAAGACCTGGGCGTACCGCCAGGACCAGCTTCCTTCAACACACCCGATCGCCGCCGACAACTACGACCTACAGGCGGTCGAGGTCAACTTCGACGGGATCACGTACGCCAAGGGTGCCTCTGCGCTGCGACAGCTCGTTGCTTGGGTCGGCGAGGATGAGTTCTTCGCCGGGCTGCGCTCGTACTTCGCCGACCACGCGTACGGCAACACCGAGCTCGCCGACCTGCTGTCGGCGCTGGAGGCGTCGTCGGGTCGCGACCTCGGGTCGTGGACCAAGGAGTGGCTGCAGACCTCCGGCGTCAACACGCTCCGGGCAGAGTTCGAGATTGACGAGCAGGAAGCGTTCACGTCGTTCGTCGTCGAGCAGACAGCAGCGGCTGACCACCCCACGTTGCGGCGGCACCGCATCGCGATCGGGCTGTACGACCGAACCGAGTCGGGGTTGGTGCGACGAGAACGGGTCGAGACCGACGTGATCGGGGCACTCACCGAGGTGCCGGCGCTGGTCGGCGCCCGGCAGCCGGACCTGGTGCTGCTGAACGACGCGGACCTGACATACGCCAAGATCCGGCTCGATGAGCGGTCGCTGGCGACACTGTTGTCGAGCATCGACGCGATCGACGACTCACTGGCCCGTGCCTTGTGCTGGGGCGCCGCCTGGGACATGACGCGGGATGCAGAGATGCGCGCCAGCGACTTCGTGGAGCTGGTGCTGCGTGGTGTCGCCCGCGAAAGTGACCTGACGGCTGTCGCGTCGGTGCTCCGGCAGGCCCAGACCGCGGTGAACCTGTACGCCGACCCAGCCCGGCGCGACCAGCTCGCCCAGCGTTGGGAGCAGGGCGTACGCGCCTTGCTGGGCTCGGCAGCCGGCGGCAGCGACCACCAGCTGGCGCTGCTGCGGTCCTATGCCTCTGCAGCCGGATCGGCTGAGGCGCAGGACTTCCTCGCGGGGCTGCTCGACGGCTCACAGTCGCTGGACGACCTCGCCGTGGACACCGACCTGCGCTGGACGCTGGTGTCGGCTCTCGCCCGGACCGGCCGCTTCGGTGACGACGACATCGACGCCGAGCTGGCCCGCGACGACACGATCTCGGGCCGTGAGCAGGCGGCTGCCGCACGGGCGATGCGACCCGACGTCGCCGCCAAGAAACGCGCCTGGGAGGACGCAGTCGTTCGCGACGACGTGCCCAACGAGACCCAGCGCAGCATCGCGGCGGCCTTCCAGATCCCCGGCCAGGACGACGTCCTCGAGCCGTACGTGGAGGCGTTCCTCGAGCGCGCCGCGACCGTCTGGGAGGACAAGGGCACCTCACGCGCGACGGCCGTGCTGATCTACATGTTCCCCCGGGCGCTGGTGCGCCGCGACATCCTCGAGCGCGTCGATGACTGGCTGACCACGACCACGGCCAACCCGGCCGCCCGGCGACTCATCGGTGAGGGCCGCGCCGACCTCGACCGCGCCCTGCGCGCTCAGCAGCGCGACGCTGCGCCTTGAGTGGCCCGGACCGTGGCGGCCCGGACCGTGGCGGTAGGCAGATGGCGGCGACACGCCCTGCGTGTCTGTCATCTGCCTACCCCCAATGTGCGGCCAGTCGGCTCGTGGCCCACCATGGCGGCTTCGTCAGGGTCCAGCAGTCTCGCTGCGGCGCACGGCCTCGCGCCCGACGATCACCGGCGGCGATCCGCGAGGCGAGAGCATCGGGCCATCTGAAGTCGCGTGATGTCACCCTCACCACGGTAAGGTTGGCCGTCTCGAACAGTTCCTCGCGGATGTTGTCATCACTGTGACGGTTCTGTTCGCGATGACCTCCGCCGTCCGACTCGATCACGAGCCCGGTGAGGGGATCCAGCAGGTCAGGGATCCCCAGCAGCCGGCCGGTGAGGTCGAAGACGGGCTCATTGATCCGCCACCCATGCATGTCGAGCCGTAGCTCGGTGAAGGCGCGGGTACGGCTCTCGAGCGGGCTGCACGAACGATCGGTCGCGAGTTCGAGCGCAGACCGCGCCTGCACGATGCCGCGAGTCTTGGCCTGATGAGCCACGAGTTGTCTGACCGACACCAGCGACGTATGTACGCCTCCGGTCAGTGTGCTGACTCCCATGTCGACGACGATGGTCGACTCCGTCAGGTCAGCCGCTAGGCGCATCTCGTCGTACAGAGCCCGTGGGAGTGACGTGACGCGGATGCCTTCGTGTTCGAGCACGTCACCTCGGCGCAACTGGCAACGCGTCGGATCGATGCCGGGCCGCCGCTGCACGCGGTGCCTCGCCGTCTCGTGGACACGAACGGGGAGTGCCCGGCCGAACCGGTCAAACCCGTCGAGGTAGCAGACTCCTTGAAGCCTCGCGGACGACCATCCACCGATCGCTCCGTCAGCAGGTGCGAGCGGAACCGCGTCGAGTATGCGCACAACCGGATCAGCAGCGTCGGCGCCAGCAAGACGGGCGACGCCGAAAAAGGGATGCTCCCAGAGTCCGCGTCGAAGCTCGGTCCGGTCGACGCCGAGCGTACGGAGCGTCGCCGTCGTGGCAGCCGTACCCGGTAAGTCGATGCCTTCGGAACCACCCATGCCCACTGTCTAGTGGTGCGATGCAGCCGCGATCGGTCGTCCACAGCGGTTGCCGGACCCCTTCAGCCGTGGGGGTAGCCGTGGGGCACCGGCCGCTCGCTAGGCGTGGGGGTCGGTGTGGAGCGAGATGGGTCGGTGCGCGTGGTCGCCGAGCTGGTACACCCCCGACGCGATACCACCGGCCAGGTCGCCGGCGGCGAACGACTGCTGCATCGACAGCGCCACCAGCGCCGCCTCGGCGTCGTCGAGGTTGCGGCGCACCTGCGCGCCGGTCACGATCTCCAGCGCCCGCCCACCAGGGTCGACGAGCACGAGCACGCTGTTGTCGGGATCGGAGAGCCGACCGTGCAGACCGCGCGCGAACGCCCGGGGCTCACCGTGCACGACACCCACGTAGACCGAAAACGCGTATCCGCTGGCTTCCTGTGCGGCGCGGACCGCCTTGTCGATGCTCCGGCGTTGGTCGGGTGTGAACGCCTCACCAGCGGGCACCGGCACCACCCTCACTCGTGGCCGGCTGGGTCACCGCGACCTCCGTCATCGCCGTCGCGCCACCCGCCGCACCCGTGCCAGCGGCGAGCGCAGGCCGGCGCTCGCCTTCGATGGCCGACTCACCGAACCACTCCGGCGTTGCCCACCACGACAACCCGGGCCGGTAGCGAGGGCCCTTCGCAACGGAGGGTGCCATCACCAACAGGGCGATCGTGACGGCCAGACCGACCGGGATCCCACCGAAGATGAGCAGCGCGTCGAGCGTCGACATCGGATCGGGCTCCGGCCAGGTGGCCGGCGTTTCGGCCATCGCCGGCGTCGCGGCTGCCACCACCGCCAGCACCGGCCCCAAGACCGCCAGCACCCGGATCGTCGTACGGCTCCGCATGGCGCATACGGTAGCGAGCCGACCTGCCGGCCGGCTGGGCGCATCGCGTTAGCGTGGCGTTCGTGCTGCCTCCCGATGCCTACCCGACCGCCCACCGCGACGACGTGGTCGAGGTCTGCCACGGCGAGCGCATCGCCGACCCGTACCGCTGGCTCGAAGACGCCACGAGCGCCGAGACACGCGACTGGGCGGCTGCCCAGCAGCGGCTCTTCGTCGAGCACCAGCACCTGTGGTCTGCCCGGCAGCACTTCGCCGACCGGGTCGGTGAGCTGCTGCGTACCGGAGCGGTCGGGCCGCCCGCCTGGCGAGGTGAGCAGGCCTTCTTCGTACGCCGCGAACCGGATGCCGAGCACGCCGTTCTGAGGACACGCGACTCCAACCGCACCGAGCGCGTGCTGGTGGACCCCATGGCGATCGACCCGTCCGGCGTCACAACGCTCGATGCCTGGCAGCCGTCGAAGGACGGCCGGCTGGTGGCCTACCAGACGTCGCACGGCGGCACCGAGGAGTCCGTGCTCACCGTGATCGAGGTAGCAACCGGCGCCGTGGTGGACGGGCCGATCGACCGGTGCCGCTACTCACCCGTCGCCTGGTTGCCCGACAACACCGCGTTCTACTACACCCGCCAGCTGCCGCTGGACGCGGTGCCGGAGGACGAGGCGCAGTACCACCGCCGGGTCTGGCTGCACCGGCTCGGTTGCGACGTTGCGGACGACGTGCTGGTCTTTGGCGCCGACCTAGACAAGACGACGTTCTTCGGCGTCCGGGTGAGCTGGGACGGCCGCTGGCTGGTGGTCAGTGCCAGCCAGGGCACCGCCCCGCGCAACGACGTCTGGCTCGCCGACCTGACGACCGCCGCACCCGAGGCTCCCGACCTGCACCCGGTGGTCGTCGGGGTCGACGCCCAGACCCGGCTGTGGGTCGGTCGCGACGGGGACCTCTACGCCCACACCGACCGCGGTGCGCCGCGCGGCCGGCTGCTGGTGGGCGATCCTCAGCGGCCGGATCCGGCGACTTGGAGCGAGCTCGTGCCGGAGGACTCCACCGCGGTGCTCGAGGACGTGGCGCTCCTCGACGGGCTCGACCCCCCGGCGCTGGTCTGCGCGTGGACCCGGCACGCCGTTGCCGAGGTCAGCGTGCACGACCTGTCGACCGGCGAGCGCCGCCGCACGATAGAGCTGCCGGGTCTCGGCTCGGTCGGCGGGCTGGCGGAGCGGCCGGAGGGTGGTGCTGAGGTGTGGTTCGGCTACTCCGACCACCTCTCGCCCACGACGGTGTACCACCATGACGTCCGCAGCGGCGTCACCGACGTCTGGGCACACTCACCGGGGGCCGTCTCGACGTACCACGGCATCACCGCACGCCAGGTCGAATACGAGTCGCTCGACGGCATGCCGGTGCGGATGTTCGTGCTCGCATCAGAGGCCAGCACCGGACCGCGACCGACGATCCTGTATGGGTACGGCGGCTTCGGGATCTCTCTGACACCGGCGTACGCCGCATCCGTGCTGGCCTGGGTCGAAGCCGGTGGCGCGTACGCGATCGCCAACCTGCGCGGCGGTGCCGAGGAGGGTGAGGCCTGGCACCGGGGTGGCATGCGCGAGCACAAGCAGCGGGTGTTCGACGACCTCCACTCGGCCGCGGAGCGACTCGTCGAGGACGGGCTCACCCGGCCCGACCTGCTCGCGATCTCCGGCGGCTCCAACGGCGGACTGCTGGTCGGTGCGGCACTGACCCAGCGCCCCGACCTGTATCGCGCGGTCGTGTGCTCCGCACCGCTGCTCGACATGGTCCGCTACGAGCTGCACGGACTCGGTCGGTTGTGGAGTGACGAGTACGGCAGCGCCGAGGACGCCGAGCAGCTGCGCTGGCTGCTGGCGTACTCGCCCTACCACCGGGTGCAACCCGACGTCGCCTACCCGGCCGTACTGTTCAGCGTCTTCGACTCCGACACCCGGGTCGACCCGCTGCATGCGCGCAAGATGTGTGCTGCCCTGCAGCACGCCACCTCCGCCCAGCCGGACATTGCCCCGGTGCTGCTCCGCAGCGAATCCGATGTGGGCCATGGCGTCCGTGCCGTCAGCCGCACGGTTGCCGCCAGCGCTGACACGCTCGGCTTCGTGGCTTGGGCGACCGGTCTGCTCGTCGAGGCGCCGTTGCGGGAGACTGACTGAGTGACCTCCGGAGTGCTCGACGACCTGCGCGACAGCCGGTACGTCGCCGACTGGACGCAGTACTTCGTCGCCCGCCCCCTGTCGATCCTCGGGCTCGTCGTCCTCGGCTTGCTGCTGCGCTGGCTGCTGTCCCGGCTGATCGACCGCGTCACCACCCGAGCCGCCGAAGGCACGGTGCCCGGGGTGCTGCAGCGCAGCAAGGCACACCAGATGTACCTCGAGGCGAACCCGGTGGCCGCCGAGCGGCGCGAGCAACGGGCCCGCACGATGGGGTCGCTGCTCAAGAGCATCAGCACCGGCGTCCTGATGACGATCGTGCTGTTCATGGTCGTGGCGCAGCTCGGCTACAACATCGCGCCGCTCATCGCCAGTGCCGGCATCCTCGGGCTCGCGCTCGGGTTCGGCGCCCAGAGCCTGGTGAAGGACTTCCTGTCCGGCATCTTCATGATCCTCGAGGACCAGTACGGAGTCGGTGACGCCGTCGACGTCGGTGAGGCCACCGGCACGGTCGAGGCGGTCGGCCTGCGGGTCACCCGGCTGCGCGATGTCAACGGCACCGTCTGGTACGTCCGCAACGGCGAGATCCTGCGTGTGGGGAACATGAGCCAGAACTGGGCGCGCACGGTGCTCGACATCCCGGTCGCGTACTCCCAGGACCTGGCCCGGGTCCGCGTGGTGCTCGGTGAGATCGCCCGCCAGCTGTGGGAGGACGAGGAGTACCGCGCCGACATCATCGAGGAGCCGGAGGTCTGGGGCGTCGAGCGCCTCGACCCAGACGGTGTTGTGGTTCGGGTGGTGCTCAAGACGGCGCCGCTCGAACAGTGGAACGTCGCCCGCGAGATGCGCGAGCGGATCAAGGTCCGCTTCGACGAGCTCGGCATCGAGATCCCGCTGCCGCAGCGGGTGGTGTGGCACCGCGAGGCACCCGCACCGGCGGTCGCTGCCGCTGACGAACACCAGTGACGGGGGGTGACGCGGCGCTGCCTGGTGACCGGGCGCCTTTTACAGGTTGTGGGCACCCTGGACAATGGGGCTGTGGCGTGGCGGTAGGCAGATGACGGCGACACGCCCTGCGTGTCTGCCATCTGCCTACCCCCACCGTGCGGACAGTCGGGTTGCGGGCGTCCGCGACAATAGGGGCGTGGCGGAGCAGACGTTCTACGAGGCGATCGGCGGACACGCCGCGATCACGCAGATCGTCGACCGCTTCTACGCCGGCGTCGCGACCGACCCACTGCTCCGGCCGATCTACCCAGAGGAGGACCTCACCGGCGCTCGTGAGCGGCTGACTATGTTCTTCGAGCAGTACTGGGGCGGGCCGCGCACCTACCAGGAGCAGCGCGGCCATCCCCGGCTGCGGATGCGTCACGCACCGTTTGCCGTGACATCGGAGGCCGCCGAGCGGTGGCTCGTCCATTTCCGCGCCGGGCTCGACGAGGCGGCGTTGCCGCCGGACCTCGACGAGCGATTCTGGGAGTACGTCACGTATGCCGCGGAGTTCATGGTCAACACGCTTGAGTGACGAGCATCCCGTTGCTGACGTTCAGCCCTCATCGCGGCAACGGTCAGCCGCGTCAACGACCCAGCTCCCGCTTCGCTTGCGGTAGGCGGACACATGGCCGGCAACAGTCCCATCCTCCCTGCGGAGGACGACTTCGACGTGGTCCGGGCTGTGCCCACGAAGGTGACCATCTCACCAGGCCGGCTCGAGCATCCCGTTCAGCGCCGCTCGCTCAGCATTGCTGAGCGGTCGCGAGCGCGATGTCGTCATGTTGTAGCCGACCAGCACCGCTACCGCGCGTGACAGCACCTCGTCGCCGTCGCGGATCTGCGACCGCACGTCGTAGGAGGAGTTCCCGATCCTCGTCACCCAGGAGTCGATCGGGAACGGGTCGGCGCGGAACATGATCGGCCGCCGGTAGTCCACCGTCAGGCGTGCGACCACGAACCGCTCCGAGCCGGCGGAGTTCGTCCAGTCCCCACCGAGCTCCTGCAAGAACGCGATGCGCGCCTCCTGGTAGTACTCGAAGTACTTAACGTTGTTGACGTGCCCGTACGCGTCGACGTCGGACCACCGCACCCGGCAGTCGTACGTGTGGCGCATCAGGTATCTCCTGGCTCGAGCCACCGTTCGAGGGTGGTCCGCTCCGCGTCGCTGATCCGGCGGGGCCGCTCCTCGGTGAAGACGTACGGCGTCAACAGCGTCGATGCGCGGGTGTACATGTGGCGGGTGCCGTCGCGGTGCACGTCGAGGATGTCGTACCGCAGCTCGAACGACGCAGCGCGCAGGGACGTGACCCAGGTCTCGATGCGGATCGGCTCCGGGCGGAACACCAGCGGCGCCAGGAACTCGATGTCGTGGCGCACCACGACGACGCCCTCCGCGAGGTCCTCGCTCCCGGACTGCGGGGCGTGGACGCGGAGCATGTCGACCCGTGCCTCCTGGAGGTAGTCCACGTACGTCACGTTGTTGACATGCCCCAGCGAGTCCATGTCTGCCCAGCGCAGCGGGCAGTTGAACACGTGTCGCACCGGCCGATCGTCGCAGACGCGTCCTGCGTCCGGTCCCCGCTCGGCCACCGCCTCTCACCCTCGTCAATTGGCGTGAAGGTGACCCGGCGAGAACGCCGGGACGTCAACGTCCCGCCAATCGAGGGGTCGGTCGCGGCGGCTAGCCGGGTCGGGCAGCTCGCGGCATACCCTTCTCGCCGTGACAGGGCCGCGTCTGCGTCGCTCCGCTCGGGCGCTGGTCGTCGACCAAGACGGTCGGGTGCTGCTCTTTCGATCGGTGCTGCCCGACGGGGTCTCGTTGTGGTTCACACCAGGTGGTGGCGTCGAACCCGGCGAGTCGGTGTTGCAGGCTCTGTGCCGTGAGCTGGCGGAGGAGACCGGTCTGGTCGTCGACGCCGACCCTCCGCACGTATGGCGCCAGCGGGTGGTCGCCGTCGAGCACGTGCCGGGGTTCGACGGCGTCATCAACGACTACTTCCTGGTACGCACCGACGCCTTCGATCCGCAGGGCACGCTCACGCCCGACCAGCTGCGCGACGAGTGGCTGCACGAGCACCGGTGGTGGAGCACCGCCGAGATTCGGGCGTACGAGGGCGACGCGCTGTTCGGCCCGCGCGACGTGGCCCAGCTCCTGTCGGAGCTGCTGGAGCACGGGGTGCCCGACGCGCCGCGGCCCATCGGTCTGTGACGCCCGCTCAGCTGAGGCGTTCGAGCACCATCGCCATTCCCTGACCGCCCCCGACGCACATCGTCTCCAGGCCGAGCTGCTTGTCGTGGAACTGGAGCGAGTTGATCAGGGTGCTGGCGATACGTGCCCCGGTCATGCCAAAGGGGTGGCCGACGGCGATCGCGCCGCCATTGATGTTGAGCCGGTCGATGTCGACGCCCAGGTCGCGGTAGGAGGGGATCACCTGCGCCGCGAACGCCTCGTTGATCTCCACAAGGTCGATGTCATCGATCGTCATGCCCGCCCGGCCGAGCGCCTGCCTCGACGCCTCAACCGGGCCGAGACCCATAATCTCCGGCGAGAGCGCCGTGACACCGGTCGCGACGATCCGGGCCAGCGGGGACAGCCCCAGCTCCGTCGCCTTGGTCGCGCTCATCACGACCAGCGCAGCGGCGCCGTCGTTGAGCGGGCAGCAGTTGCCCGCAGTGACCGTGCCGTCGGGTCGAAACACCGGCGGCAACGCCGACACCTTCTCCAGCGTCGTGCCCGGACGGGGGCCGTCGTCGGTGTCGATGACCGTGCCGTCGGAGAGCGTGACCGGCGTGATGTCGCGCTGCCAGAAACCGTTGACCAGCGCCTTCTCGGCCAGATTCTGGCTGCGCACACCGAACTCGTCCTGGTCTTCGCGGGTCACGTCCCGCAGCTGTGCCAGGTTTTCCGCCGTCTGGCCCATCGCCATGTACAGGTCCGGGATCGCCTCGTCCTCTCGCGGGTCGTGCCAGGTCTGTCCCCCCGCTGCGTAGGTCTGCGTCCGCTGCATCGCATCGGCGAAGTGCGGGTTGTGCGTCTCCTGGCCTGGGACGGAATCGCTGTTGCCCTTGACGAAACGGCTCACGGTCTCGACACCCGCAGAGATGAAGACGTCGCCCTCGCCGGCCTTGATCGCGTGAAAGGCCATCCGGGTCGTCTGCAGGCTTGACGCGCAGTAGCGGGTGATCGTGGTCGCCGGCAGGTGGTCCATGCCGAGCAGCACGGCAACGACGCGGCCCATGTTGAAGCCTTGTTCGCCGCCGGGCAGGCCGCAGCCGAGCAGCAGGTCGTCAATGTCGTACGCGTCGAGGGCCGGCACCTTGTCGAGAACGGCCCGGACCATCTGCACGGCCAGGTCGTCGGGTCGCACGTCCTGCAAGGACCCCTTGAAGGCCCGGCCGATCGGCGAACGGGCGGTGGCGACGATCACTGCGTCAGGCATGGCTCCACCATCTCACCATCGAGGCAGCGGTCGGTGCTGAAAGGATTATGGCGTAGGCGGCACGAGGCGCAGATAGAATGGGCTCGTGACCGTGACCGACGCACCCACTCTGTGGCTGACCGATCCACAGCAGCGGGCCTGGCGTGCGTACATCAACGGTTCGACGCTGCTCTTCGAGCGGCTCGACCGGCAGCTTCGGGAAGAGTTCGACCTCTCGCTGCCGGAGTACGAGATCCTGGTCCGGCTCTCGGAGGCGCCGCAACGCAGCCTGCGCATGGCGGTGCTGGCCTCGTCGGTGTCGCACTCGCGCAGCCGGGTGACGCACACGATCGCACGCTTGGAAAGCAAGGGACTTGTCGAACGGCGCGCCTGCCCCACTGACGGCCGTGGTGTTATCGCGTCGTTGACCGAGTCCGGCTGGGGCTGCCTGATGGCGGCCGCTCCGATGCACGTCGAGGGGGTGCGGCGCAACCTGGTCGAGCTGTCGTCCGAAGCCGACCTGGCTGCGGTGGGGCGCGTTTTCGGTCGGGTCGGCGAGCACCTCCGCGAGCAGTAGCCGACCCGGTCGGCGACTCCGCGTCAGTCCCGCGTCAGCCGCCGGTAGGCGAGTCGGTGCGGACGGGCGGCTTCGAGACCGAGCCGCTCGACCTTGTTCGCCTCGAAGTCGGCGAAGTTGCCCTCGTACCAAAACCACTGTGCCGGGTCCTCGTCGGTCCCCTCCCACGCCAGGATGTGCGTAGCGATGCGGTCGAGGAACCACCGGTCGTGGGAGATGACGGCGGCGCAGCCGGGATAGTCGAGGAGCGCGTCCTCGAGCGACTGCAGGGTCTCGACGTCGAGGTCGTTGGTCGGCTCGTCGAGCAGCAGCAGGTTGCCGCCCATCTTGAGCGTCAGCGCGAGGTTGAGCCGGTTGCGTTCACCACCGGAGAGCACGCCGCCCGGCTTCTGCTGGTCGGGGCCTTTGAAGCCGAAGGACGCCACATAGGCGCGGCTCGGCACCTCGAAGCTGGCGACCTTGATGTGGTCGAGCCCATCGGAGACGGCCTGCCATACGGACTTCTGCGGGTCAATGGCACTACGGCTCTGTTCGACGTACGAGATCTGCACCGTGCTGCCGACGGTGAGGTCACCGGAGTCGGGCTTCTCGTCGCCGAGGATCATCTTGAACAACGTCGTCTTGCCGACGCCGTTAGGCCCCACCACACCGATGATGCCCGCACGCGGCAGCGTGAACGACAGGTCACGTATCAGCACCCGGTCACCGAAGCCCTTGACGAGGCCGTCGGCCTCGAGCACGACATCACCGAGGCGCGGCCCGGCGGGGATGTTGATCTCCTCGAAGTCGACCTTGCGCATCCGCTCGGCCTCGGTGGCCAGCTCCTCGTAGCGCTGCAGCCGAGCCCGGCTCTTGGCTTGGCGGGCCTTGGGGTTGGAGCGGACCCACTCCAGCTCTCGCTCGAGGATCCGCCGGCGCTTGGCGTCCTTGCGGCCCTCCACGACCAGCCGGTCTTTCTTCGTCTCCAGATAGGTGGAGTAGTTCCCGTCGTACGGATGCGTCCGGCCCCGGTCGAGCTCGAGGATCCACTGTGCGACGTTGTCGAGGAAGTACCGGTCGTGCGTCACCGCCAGCACGGCACCCGGGTATTTCGCGAGGTGCTGCTCGAGCCACTGCACACTTTCGGCGTCGAGGTGGTTGGTCGGCTCGTCGAGCAGCAGCAGGTCGGGCTGCTGCAACAGCAGCTTGCACAGCGCGACGCGGCGGCGTTCGCCAC
>JACCZI010000311.1 GCA_013696015.1 Nocardioidaceae bacterium | reverse complement strand
TGCCGGACAAGATCATCCGGATGAGGCGATTGGAGGGCGAGGCGGCAAGTCTGCGGCCGGTCATGCTCGCGATCGCAGGCGATTCCGCGTCCGGCAAGACCACTCTGACCGGCGGACTCGTAGACGGGCTCGGAGCTGACCGATGTGTGGCGATCTGCGTGGACGACTACCACAAGTTCGACCGCGACGAACGTAAGGACCTGCCGTTCACCCCGCTTCATCCCGACTGCAACTACATCGACATCATGGAGCAGCACCTGCAGCTGCTGGCGCTGGGGCGGCCGATTCTCAAGCCGGTGTACGACCACTCGACGGGATCCCTGACGAGACCTGAGTATGTGGAGCCGAAGGAGTTCGTGATCGTCGAGGGTCTGCATCCGCTGTCCACGAAGCTGACGCGGGCCTGTTTCGACGTAACGGTGTTCCTCGACCCACCCGAGGACATCCGACGCGACTGGAAGGTCAAACGCGACACCGCCAAGCGCGGCTACACCTCCGAGCAGGTACGCGCTGACCTCGAGGCGCGCGAGCCGGAGTCCGAGGAGTTCATCCGGCCACAACGTCGGCACGCCGACATCGTCGTACGGTTCGCTCCAATAACGTCGCGCGACGACTCAGCGGACATCCCGCTGTCAGCTGAGCTGATGCTCCGGCCGACGATTCAACACCCCCCGTTGAACCGCCTGCTCTCCGACGACAACAAGACCATGCATCTCGAGATCGTGCGAGATCGAGACGGCACGCCGACCGACTCCCTGCATGTGCACGGTGATGCCTCCGCCGAGGAGGCCGGTCAGCTCGAGAAGGCGATCTGGGCCGAGCTCAACGAGGAAGGCGGGCCACCGCCACGCATCGGGGAGATCGAACCGGGTGAGCGAAGCGAGCCACTCGCCCTGACGCAGCTCATCTTGCTGTACCACCTGCTGCAGGCCCAGGAGTAGGGCGGACGCATCGAGAACACATCGTTTCGCCGAGTTGCCAGCACGCGGAGGGGCACCCGGGCTGGTCAGCGCGTCGACGTTATGTCACAACGCTGACAGGTCGGCTGATGCCGCGTCGGCGCTGGGCTGCCAGAGTGGAGCCATGACCGCCCGACCTGACCTGTACGCCGCTGCGCTCGACTGTGCCGCCAGCCGCGCTCGCGAGTGGCTCGAATCGCTGCTGGACCGCCCGATCCCGCCTTCCGAAGACGCCGACAACGTGTTGGCCCGGCTCGGCGGACCGCTGCCCGAGGGGCCAACGGAGCCGGCTGAGGTGGTCGAGATGCTGGCGGACGGCGTCGAACCAGGGCTGATGGCGATGCCGTCCGGTCGGTTCTTCGGCTGGGTGATCGGCGGCACGCTGCCAGCCGCGCTCGGCGCCGACTGGCTCGTCAGCAGCTGGGACCAGAACAGTGGGATGCGGTACGCGACGCCAGGAACGGTCGCCGCGGAGGAGGCCGCCGCGGCGTGGCTGGTCGAGCTGCTGGGACTGCCGTCCGAAGCGGACGTGGGGTTCGTGACCGGAGGTACGATGGCCAACTTCACCGGCCTGGCTGCCGGCCGTCAACAGGTGCTGGGCGACGCCGGGTGGGACCTCGACCAGCACGGGCTGAGCGGGGCGCCGCGGGTCCGCGTCCTGGTCGGTGCGGAGCGGCATATCACCGTCGACCTGGCGCTGCGCTATCTCGGGCTGGGAGCACCACAGGTCGTCCCGGCGGACGACCAGGGCAGGATCCGGCTCGACGCACTCGCTGACGCGCTGGCCGCAGGTAGCGGACCCACGATCGTCTGCCTGCAGGCAGGCAACCTGCACTCCGGAGCGTTCGACCCGATCGGCCAGGCGGCCGCGCTGGCGCACGAGCGTCACGCGTGGGTGCACGTGGACGGGGCCTTCGGCCTGTGGGCGGCCGCGTCGCCGCGGCTGCGACACCAGCTCGACGGCTACCACGCCGCCGACTCCTGGGCCACCGACGCTCACAAGACGCTCAACGTCCCGTACGACTGCGGCATCGTCGTGGTAGCGCGCCCGCGCGCACTGCGCGACGCCATGGGCAGCACGGCCAGCTATCTGGTGCGGAGCGAGGGTCCCGGAGACCCGATCGACAAGGTGCCGGAGCTGTCGAGGCGGGCACGCGGCGTCCCGGTGTGGGCGGCCCTCCGCTCGCTCGGCCGCAGCGGGGTCGCCGACCTCGTCGACCGCCTGGCTTCCCACGCCGGCGCCCTGGCCGAGGGCATTGCCGCGATCGACGGTGCCGAGGTGCTCAACGACGTCGTGTTCACCCAGGTGAGCGCCACCTTCGGCGATGACGCACGGACCCGAGAGGTGACGGCGCGGCTGCTCGCGGACGGGACCGCCTGGATGTCCGGCTCACGATGGCGGGACCGAGACGTGCTGCGCGTCTCGGTCAGCAACTGGTCGACCGACGCCACTGACGTGGCTGCCTCCGTTGCCGCGGTACGCCGCGCGGCTCGCTGACCGCGCTGCGCAGGATCTCGGCGACCGCGAGTGCGGTCGGGTGCTCGACCAGCGACTCGAGCGGCAGTCGCAGTGCCAGCGACCAGTTGGCTCGACCCGTGATACCCGGCAGGTTCGGGCGCCGCTCGTCGACGCAGGCGTCCTCGAGTGTCGCGACCAACAACGTCGAGGGAGCCCGCGCAAGGAGGCGGTGGGCCGCGATGACGGCGTCGTCGGCTGACGCGTCGGGGGCGAGTCCGGCCGGTGCCAGCCGGGCGAGGAACTGCTGACGGCCCGCCACGAGAGCCGCCTCATCGCTCACGCCGTGCTCGCGTTGGTCGACGAGGTCGGCACCGGACCAGAGCCCCGCCACCGTCGGAAGGTCGTGCGTCGTCACCGCCGCCATCGCCGCTTCCGGCCAACCGGCCGGCTCCTCGTCCTCGAACCACAGCAGCCGGTACGAGAGCAGCCCGCGTTCGGTCAGGGCGCCGCGGACGCCCGTCTCCACCGTCCCGAGGTCCTCGCCGACGACGACCGCCCGGGCACGGTTGCTCTCCAGAGCCACGATGTCGAGCAGCTCGTCGCTGGGATAGCGGACGTACGCGCCCTCGTGCGGCGAGGTGCCGTCGGGCACCCACCACTGCCGGAACAGCCCCAGGACATGGTCGATGCGCAGCCCTCCACTGCGCGACATCGTCGCCCGGATCGACTCTACGAACGCGTCGTACTCCGACTCACGGAGGCGCCATGGGACCAGCGGAGGTGAACCCCAGACCTGTCCGGTGGTGTTGAACGCATCCGCGGGCGCGCCGACCATGACGCCGGTTGGGAGCAGGTCACGCCAGGACCAGGCGTCGGCGCCACCGCCCGCCACGCCGATGGGGAGGTCCTGCACGACGACCATGCTCTGGCACGCCTCTCGCAGCTGGTGGTCGAGGCTCCACTGCTGCCAGGCGTGGAAGTCGACCGCTTCTTGGTTCTCGCGGACCAGCAGGGCGGTTGTGTCCTCGTCCGGCTGCTGGAGGTCCGCCGGCCAGTCGTGCCAGTCGGGACCGTGTCGCTCGGCCAGCGCGCTCCACAACGCGAAGCGCACCACGGTCGGGTCCGGTCGACGCCACCACTGCTCGAATCCGTCGTCGCGGCCTGCTGCGAAGACGCGCCGCAGCGCCTCGCGCTTCAGCTCGAACACGGCGTCGCGGTCGATCTCGGCCACCGCGTTGAGCGCCCGAGCCTGCTCGGCGAGGTCGGACAGGTCGACCGTGTCCGCCCCTGGCACCTCCTCGACCCGCAGGTAGAGCGGGTTGAGGAAGCGTCGTGACGTCGGGAGGTAGGGGCTGGCCTCCTGGGGGAGCGTCGGTGCCACTGCGTGCAGGGGATTGACCATCAGGAAGCCGGCGCCCAGATCCTGGGCCCACTGCCGCACCCGCCGCAGGTCGGCCAGGTCGCCGATGCCCCAGCTCGCCTGCGACCGGGTGGCGTACAGCTGGACCGACCAACCCCAGGCCCGCCAGTCGTGCGGCAGCCAGCACCGCCCGGGGGAGACGATCAGTGCCCGTCCCGGTCCATTCCTCGACAGCATCCGGTGGTAGCCGAGCGGGAAGTCGCCGGGCACCTCGCCGTCGACGCGGCGCCGCGACCCGTCCTCGCACCGGACCGCGACTCGACCGAGCCGCAGGTCCTGGCCGGGACGGGCCACGACCGGAGCCCTGTCCTCGAGGTCGGTGGGCGGGCGGCCGATCAGCTGGCGCAGCCGCTGGATCGTCGCCTCAGGCACCTCTCGTGCCTGGTCATCGGCGTCGATCCAGCGGGCCTGGATACCCCAGTCGTCCGAGGTCATCCCCTGATCATCGCGCGGCGTCGAGGCTGGAGTGCATCTCCCACACGAGCAGCTCGGAGCGGTCCCGCGCGGTCACACGCTGGCCGCCGGTCGCGGTGAACCGTACGGCGTCACCGGTCCCCAGCAACCCGTAGCCTTCGAGTTCGACTGCCCCGCGGGCCACGAACAGGTGCAGGTACGGGGCGTCGGGCAGCGTCACGGCGTCACCGGGACGCAGGCGTGCGGCGTGCAGGGCGGCGTCCCGGTTGCCGATCCGGATCGCGGCCGTCGTCTCGTGCGCCGGCCTGCCCGAGGCGACCGGCACCAGGCCTCCGTGTAGCCGCGCGTCGTCGATCTCGAGCTGCTGGTAGCTGGGGCGGACCCCGGTCTCGTCAGGGGCCACCCACATCTGGACGAAGTGCACCGGCTCAGCGTGCTCCGGTCCGCCCTGCAGCCGCCAGGAGTCGTTCTTCTCCGAGTGCAGGATGCCGGCGCCGGCGCTCATGCGCTGCGCCAGCCCGGGATAGATGACGCCGGCATGCCCCGTCGAGTCCTGGTGCACCAGCGACCCCTGCAGCACCCAGGTCACGATCTCCATGTCGCGGTGCGGGTGGGTCTCGAAGCCGGCGCCGGGTCGCACCACGTCGTCGTTGTTGACCAGCAGCAGACCGTGATGGGTGTCGCCGGCGTCGAAGTGGCGGCCGAACGAGAACGAGTGCCTGGAGTCCAGCCAGTCGATCCGGGTGGCGAACCGGTCGCCGGCGCGTCGGACGTCGACTACCGGTGCCGTCTGCGCGGCACTCATCTCAGCTCGTCGGGATGAGCTTGATCGCGGAGACGTCGAACTCCAGCACGATTCTGTCGCTGACCAGGAAGCCCCCGGTCTCGAGCGCGGCGTTGTAGTTCAGGCCCCAGTCCTTGCGGTTGACCGTCGCCTGGCCCTCGAAGCCGGCCCGCATGTTGCCGTACGGGTCCTGGGCGCTGCCCGTGTGCTCGAAGTCGATCGTGATCGGTTTCGTCGTGTCCTTGATCGTCAGGTCACCGGAGAGCCGGAACGTGCCGTCGTCGACCTGCTCGGCCGAGGTGCTCTTGAAGCTGATCTGGGGATAGTTCTCGGCGTCGAAGAAGTCGTTCGTACGCAGATGGCCGTCACGCTGCTCCTGTCCGGTGTCGATGCTGGCGACCTGGATGGTTAGCTCCGCCGACGACTTGCTCGGATCCGCGACGTCCAAATGTGCGGAGCCTTCGAAGTCGTGGAACGAGCCGCGAACCTTGGTGACCATGGCGTGCCGGGCGACGAAGCCGAGACGGGTGTGCGCGATGTCGAGCTGGTAGTCGCCGGTGAGGTCCTTGATGGCGCTTGTGGGTGTGTCGAAGTCAAGCATGGTGTTGCTCCTTTGGCGTGCGTTCGGACTCAGTGAGAGGCCGGGACCGAGATGCCGACGCCACCGGGGGTGGTGGCGCCGTACCGCTCCTTGGCGTGGGCGAGGTCGAGGCGGTCGATGCGTGACCTCGCCTCGAGGACGTCCGCTGTGATCAGGTCGGCCGGCACCA
>JACCZI010000294.1 GCA_013696015.1 Nocardioidaceae bacterium | reverse complement strand
CGCCCGCGCCGGCCGCATCAGGATCCAGCCAAACCCTGTCCGGCCCTTCCGGCCGCAGCTCGGCGAGGTCACCTACGACGTCGTAGTCCTGTTGCTGCAGCTGCGTGATCCAGCTGTCGGTGGTCGAACGCACCCACTCCGATAGCTCCGGCGGCAAAGTGATCTTCGCGCTGTTCTCCCGGTTGGCCAGCGTGCGGTGCGCGAGCAGCTCGCGCACGAAGCGCCGATAGTGCGGCCCTTTGAGGCTGCGGGCCGGCAGCATCGAGTTCAGCTGCCGGACCACAGCCGTCTCGACGACGCCGAGGCTGGGATTGGCGCGCTGGCTTGTCGCCGGCAACCAGGTACGGTCGATGCGGAAGACGTCGAGGAATCGGTTCAGCAGCAGGTCGGGTGGCGCAGCCGGGCCTGGCACCGTGACGACATGGACGCGGTCAGCCGGCAGCGGGCCTGCCCAGCGGTGCAACACCGACGGCCAGTCCTGCACGGACCAGAACCATTGCGCCTGGGGTGTCTTCGGCCGCTCGCTGCACAGATCGGCCAGGAACTCCCCGTAGCCTGTGGTCCGTCGGTGTTTGATCCCCTCCTGCCACTCGGCGGGGATCTGCCGCCCCAGGTCGCGCACCGAGTAGACGACGTGGATCTCTCCGCGCAACCCCGTCAGCGCGCGGCGAGCCTGCCGTGCCGATGCTGCAGCCAGGATCTCGTGGGAGATGACGACGTCGCCCTCCCAGTCGTTGGCTTCGGCGACCAGCGCCTCCCAAGCGCCGACGGCCTCCTGTTCCAGCCCGCCCCATTTCTTGCCCAACAGGTCAAGCGCCGCCAGGAAGTGCGCGTCGAAGCGCTGCCCGGGATACAGCACTCCGTGGTCGCGAAGCCGATCGCGGTTGCGATGCAGCAGGTCCTGGACCAAGGTGGTGCCGGTCTTCGGCGCGCCGACGTGCACCAGGACCCGTCTCATCACACTCCACTTCCGGCGAGGGCATGCACGACGCGCGACGGGCTGGGGCGCCCGAGCCGGGCCGCCATCCAGGCGCTGGTCTCGACCAAGGCCTCCAGGTCGACGCCGCTGTCGATCCCGAGGCCGTGCAGCAGCCACACCAGATCCTCGGTGGCGAGGTTGCCGGTAGCACTCTTGGCGAACGGGCAGCCCCCGAGACCGCCCGCGGAGGCGTCGAAAGTGGTGACCCCCTGGCGCAGCGCCGCCACCACGTTCGCAAGCGCCTGACCGTACGTGTCGTGAAAATGCATCGCGAGCCGCGAGGTCGGAATGTCAGCGGCGGCGAACGCATCCAGCAACGCGGTCACGTGGCCGGCGGTCCCGGCGCCGATGGTGTCACCGACAGAGAGCTGCGCGGTGCCCATGTCGAGCAGTCTGCGGCCAGCCGCCACCACCTGCTCGAGCGACACCTCACCTTCCCAAGGGTCGCCGAAGCACATCGACAGGTACGCCCGGACGCGAACACCGGCGGCTACGGCGCGCGTCACCACCGGCTCGAACATCTCGTACTGCTCCTCGAGCCCGCGGTTGAGGTTGGCTCGCGCGAACGACTCCGTCGCGCTGGCGAAGACTGCCACGTGCCTCGCTCCGGATGCGAGGGCGCGATCCAGACCGCGGTCGTTGGGGACGAGCACCGGCATGTCGACCGGCCCGCCGAGGTCGAGTCTCGCGGCGAGCTCCGCGGCGTCGGCCAGCTGCGGCACCCACGTCGGGGAGACAAAGCTGGTCACCTCGACTGTCCGTAGCCCAGCTGCGACCAGGCGCTCGACGAACTCCGCCTTGACGTCTACCGCGATGACGGCGGACTCGTTCTGCAGCCCGTCACGCGGCCCCACCTCGTAGATCGTCACCTCACGCGGCAACGAGGGATCCGGTACCACCATCGGCAGCGTCACGACTCCTCCGCCTCGGTGTCCGCGATCACACTGAAAAGCACGTCGCCCAGGCCAACCTGCACTCCCGCGACGGCCGGGGCCCTCCGCACCACCCCGGCATGCGGAGCGCTCAATGCCAGCTCCATCTTCATCGCCTCGAGCAGCCCCAGCGTGTCACCGGCTGCGACCCGATCCCCGGGAGTGACCGCGACCGTGAGCAACGTGCCGGGCATCGGCGCGACGACGTCCCCGCCGGTGGCGGACGCTGTGGCCGCCGGGCCGAACGCGTCTGGCCGCTCGAACACCGCCGGCTGCCCCTCCACCACCACGGTGATCCGGTGCGGATCCACGACGGCTGTGGCGTCCACTGCGACATCGTCGACCTCGAGCCGTACCTGATGACCGCGACGTTCCACGAGGCGGATGCAGTGCGACTGGCCATGGCCGCTCAGCCGGCCGCTGACCGGGTCGACCTGCCAGGTCGAGTTCCGGCCGCGGAACCGCAGCTCCACCGTCAACGGCGCGGGCGGCCCGGCCGACCGCCATCCGTCTGCGGCGCTGAACGGCGACGCCCGACCCGCGACCGTCGGCTGCGGCGCCGCGGCCCGGGCGAGGAGCCACGCCGCGATCGGCTCCGACCTGCCCGAGATGTCGGGCAGCTCGCAGGCAACCGCACCCGCCGGGTCGGAGTCGAGCCAGGCGGTGTGGATCGCGGCCTGCGCGTACGCCTCCGAAGCGGCCAGCATGCGCAGGAACCCAACGTTGGTCACCAGCCCGATGACGGCCGTCTCGTCGAGCGCGGCCACGAGCATCCGCCGTGCCGCCTCCCGGGTCGGCCCGTGGGCGACGATCTTGGCCAGCATCGGGTCGTACGCCGTCGTCACCTGCTGACCCGGCTCGAGGGCGTGGTCGACGCGGGCCCGGTCGGACGCGGGCCAGCGCACCACCCGGGCGGTGCCGGCCTGCGGGAGGAACCCCGCGTACGGGTCCTCGGCGTACACGCGCGCTTCGATCGCGTGCCCGGTCATGGTGACGTCGTCCTGGCCGAAGGGCAGCGGCTCCCCGGCCGCCACCCGCAGCTGCAGTGCCACCAGATCGAGCCCGGTGACCAGCTCGGTGACCGGATGCTCGACCTGCAGACGGGTGTTCATCTCGAGGAAGAACACCTCCTCGCCCGCGACCAGGAACTCGACCGTCCCGGCGTTCAGGTAACCGACCTCGCGCGCCAGTGCGACGGCGGCGCAGGTGAGCCGCTCGCGCACCGCGTTCGAGATGGTCGGTGCCGGTGCCTCCTCGAGCACCTTCTGGTGGCGCCGCTGCACCGAGCAGTCACGTTCGAAGAGATGCACGACGTTCCCATGGGCGTCGGCCAGCACCTGCACTTCGACATGGCGTCCGCGTTCGACGTAGCGCTCGACGAGCAGCGTGTCGTCACCGAAGGCCGCTGCCGCCTCCCGCGCGGCTGCCTGCAGTGCCGGCGCCAGCTCGGTGGGGTCACGTACGATCCGCATCCCCCTGCCGCCACCTCCGGCCACCGCCTTGACCAGCACCGGGTAGGCCGTCGAGCTCTCCCCGCGCGGTACGACGGGGACGCCGGCGCGCTCGGCGACCTCGCGCGCCCGGTCCTTTCGACCCAACAGCTCGATCACCTCTGCGCCCGGACCGACGAAGACCAGACCGGCCTCGGCGACCGCCCGGGCGAAGTCCGCGCGCTCCGACAAGAAGCCGTAGCCCGGGTGGATCGCCTCCGCACCGGAGCGCCGGGCTGCCGCGAGCACCGCGTCGATGGACAGGTACGACGCCACCGCCGGTGCCGGGCCTAGCCGCACGGCGTCGTCGGCAGCCCGTACGTGGGGAGCAGTCGTATCAGCATCGGAGTAGACCGCCACCGTCCGCAGGCCCGCGGCACGGGCCGAGCGCAGCACGCGCATCGCCACCTCCCCGCGGTTGGCGACTAGCAGGGACGTGAAAGGCCGGCTCATCGCGTCACATCCGGAAGACGCCGTAGGACGGCAGCGGCACCGGTGCGTTCGCTGCAGCCGCAAGGCCCAGCGCCAGCACCCGCCTGGTTTCGACGGGGTCGATGATGCCGTCGTCCCACAGCCGCGCAGTCGAGTAGTACGGCGAGCCCTGCGTCTCGTACTGCTCGCGGATAGGCACCTTGAACGCCTCCTCGTCCTGACCCGACCACGACCCTCCACCGGCCTCGATGCCGTCGCGGCGCACGGTGGCGAGCACCGAGGCCGCCTGCTCTCCGCCCATGACCGAGATGCGGGCGCTGGGCCACAACCACAGGAACCGGGGGTCGTACGCCCGTCCACACATGCCGTAGTTGCCGGCCCCGAACGACCCACCGAGCACGATGGTGAACTTCGGAACCACCGAGCAGGCCACCGCGGTCACCAGCTTTGCCCCGTCCTTGGCGATGCCTCGGCTCTCGTACTCGCGGCCAACCATGAAGCCGGTGATGTTCTGCAGGAACACCAGCGGGACACCGCGCTGGTTCGCGAGCTCGATGAAGTGTGCGCCCTTGAGCGCCGACTCGGAGAACAGGATGCCGTTGTTGGCCAGGATCGCGACTGGGTAACCCCACACCCGGGCGAAGCCGCAGACCAGCGTCTCGCCGTACAACTCCTTGAACTCGTGAAGGCGCGACCCGTCGACCACCCGCCGGATGACCTGGCGGACGTCGTACGGGGTCCGGGGATCACTGGGGACGATGTCGTAGAGACCAGCGGGGTCCTCGACCGGCTCCTCGGCATCTAGCCGCTGGAGGCTCAGCACGGGACGACGCTCGAGTGTGCCGACGATCGACCGCAGGATCGCCAGCGCCTCGGCGTCGTCACCGGCCAGGTGGTCGACCACGCCCGAGCGGCGGGCATGGACCTCACCCCCGCCGAGGTCCTCGGCCGTGACGACCTCCCCGGTCGCAGCCTTCACCAGCGGCGGGCCGCCGAGGAAGATCGTGCCCTGGCCGCGGACGATGACGCTCTCGTCCGACATCGCCGGTACGTACGCCCCGCCCGCGGTGCACGACCCCATCACGGCGGCGACCTGCGGAATTCCCTCACGTGAGAGCGTGGCCTGGTTGTAGAAGATGCGTCCGAAGTGCTCCCGATCGGGGAACACCTCGTCCTGCATCGGGAGAAACGCACCTCCGGAGTCGACGAGGTACAGACACGGCAGCCGGTTGTCCAGCGCGATCTGCTGAGCGCGAAGATGTTTCTTGACCGTCATCGGGTAGTACGTGCCGCCTTTGACGGTGGCGTCGTTCGCGACCACGACGCACTCGCGCCCGTTCACCTGGCCGACCCCCGTCACGATCCCGGCGCTGGGGACGGCGTCGTCGTACATATCCGTGGCCGCCAGCGGGGACAGCTCCAGGAACGGGGAGCCGGGATCGAGCAGCCGGTCGACCCGATCGCGCACCAGCAGCTTGCCGCGGGCGCTGTGCTTGGCCCGGGCCGCCTCCGACCCGCCCCGGCGGACGCCATCGAGCCGTTCCCGCAGCTCGTCGACGAGCTCACCCAAGCTGGTGGCGGCCACGCCATCTCCTCGCCGGCTGTGTGGAACGGACCCGGCGACGATCGTAGCCAGCCGCCCCACCCGCCATGGCAACGCCAGGCTCAGGTGTGACCGCGGACAGGGTGCGGCTGGTAGGACTCCTCCAGCCGCGAAATCTCATCGTCGGAGAGGACCAGGTCGGCGGCGGCGATGGCGTCGTCGAGGTGGTGGGGCTTGGACGCGCCGACGATCGGTGCGGTCACCTCCGGGCGGCTGAGCAGCCAGGCCAACGCCACCGACGCCATCGCGGCGCCGCGGCCGGCTGCGACCTCGCGGACCCGGTCGACGACATCGAAGTCATCCTCGCTGTAGAGCACGTCGCTGAACTCGTCCGCGTTCGCCCTGGGGGTGTGCCGCTCGCCGCCGCGGCTTCGGTTGCCAGCGAGCAGTCCCCGCGCCAGCGGGCTCCACGGGATCACCCCGACGCCGAGGTCGCGGCACAGCGGGAGCATCTCGCGCTCCTCCTCGCGGTACACGAGGTTGTAGTGGTTCTGCATGGTGGCGAACGGCGTCCACCCGTTCTCACGGGCGGCGTGCTGCGCCTTCGCGAACTGCCAGGCCCTCATG
The DNA here is from genome assembly GCA_013696015.1 of Nocardioidaceae bacterium. GTDB lineage: Bacteria > Actinomycetota > Actinomycetes > Propionibacteriales > Nocardioidaceae > JACCYJ01. Next base: position 1,564 of record JACCZI010000294.1, on the reverse strand, counting down.
CTGGAGGCTCCGATGTAGCGTGCCTTGCCGGCGTGGACGACGTCGTGCAGCGCCTCCATCGTCTCCTCGATGGGCGTCTCCGGATCCCACCGATGGATCTGGTACAGGTCCACGTGGTCAGTGCCGAGCCGGTGCAGCGAGGCGTCGATCGCTGACAGCACATGCTTGCGGGACAACCCGCGGTCGTTGGGTCCGTCACCCATCGGGTTGAAGACCTTCGTGGCGAGCACGTAGTCGTCGCGGTCGGCGAACAAGTCGCCCAGCAGCCTGCCTGTGACCTCCTCGCTGACGCCTCGCGAGTACATATCGGCAGTGTCGAAGAACGTGATGCCTGCCTGGACGGCGCTGCGGACGATGGGTTCGGCGGCCCCGGGGTCGAGCACCCAGGTGCGCCAGGAGGGATCGCCGTACGTCATCATCCCGAGGCAGATTCGCGACACCTTCAGGCCGGTCGAGCCCAGCCGTACATAGTCCATCCACCCCTCCTCGGTCGACTGCAAAGGTAGGGCAGCCTCCCGAGGACCAGGTGAACGGGGCGTGACCGCTCGGTCAGGCCGGCGGTGGCGGGGGCGGTGGCGTCGACGGTGGCGTGGAGGGTGGGGGAGGCGCCGGTGTGGCAGGGGGAACAGACGAAGCTGGGCCGGCGGCCGGAGGTGGCGGAGCTGTGGTGGGACCCGTTGCGGCCTTGCCGGCCGAGTGACTTCCCGGCGTGGCGGTCGTGGTGCCGCCGGAGGTCCGGTTGGCCCACGGCGTGGTCTCGCCGCTCTCCCGGAAGCCGAGGGCCGTGAACACAGTCTGGGCGATCGCGGCGACGAAGAGGGCGTAGCCGGACCAACCCGGCCCAGAGCTCGACGAGAAGTCACCGAAGCCGTAGCTCTCCGAGTACGTCACTGCCCGGAGAATGATCAACAAGGTTCCCAGAGCGGCGGCGCCGAGGGCGATCAGCTGCCACGGCACCCCGGAGGGCAGCACGTGTGCAGCGAACACCCGGACGGCGACGATCGCGGCTGCGGCGATAAGGAGCAGCATGCCGAGCGTGGCGTAACTGGTCCACGCGCTGCTCACACCGCCGCTGGTTTCACCGACCAAGCCACGCGCCTCCTCCGGAACGTCGACGCTGAAGCTGATGTAGGAGCCGAGCAGCGACAAAATGAACGCCACGGCGAAGGCGACGAGCGCACCGAGGTCATTCTTGGGCACTGTCTTCATGTCTACGGGCATGGTGCGGCCTCCTCGACCGGCATGTGCGAGGTGACCTGTCGTCACCCCGTGGTCACGCTGTCGCTCATAGTGACGCTGTGGCTACCGCTCCACAAGCAGATTCGCTCATGTCGCGCCGGAAAAGTTGCGGCAGGATTGCCGACATGACGGGCTCACTCCTCCAGGTCTACCTGCACATCGGCGCTATGAAGACCGGGACCAGCTATCTCCAACAGCTGCTGGTCGAGAACAAGCGTCGGCTCTCGGCCGACGGAGTGCTGTTCCCCGGCCGGCCGGGGTGGGGCGAGCAGGTCCGCGGGGTCCGCGACATGCTGCGGCTCGCAGCCGATGACGAGATGCGGGT
>JACCZI010000292.1 GCA_013696015.1 Nocardioidaceae bacterium | reverse complement strand
TGAAGAACTACCATCCCAGTTCGCGGAGGACCGGCAGCGCCTTCCAGCCCAGGAACACGCCGATCCCGCCGGTGATCGCCAGCACCGTGAAGCCGGCCGTCCGCACGGGGTCTCTCTCCGGTCAGGTCGGCATCATTGGGGACGCTAACCAGCGTGCGTGGCCCGGGGTGCGGAAGCCCGCACACAGACGGTGAACATCAGCGAAACGTGAGGCGACGCGACCTGGCTCCCGGGTGCCGGGTTGACCGGGCGGGTTTGCACCCGTACCGTTTTCCCTGGTTGCAGTTGTACTTCAAGGTTCGTGCTCAACGCCCGCGAAGTCTGACAGCGGGCGCTTTCTGATTTCTGGGGTCAACCAGGAGCGGGGCGCCTCGTCGCGACCCGAGATGGTGATTGCGGTCTCGAAACGACACACCCAGAAGGAGAGCCCGCGAATGGCTCAAGGCACTGTCAAGTGGTTCAACGCTGAAAAGGGCTTCGGCTTCATCGCCCCCGACGGCGACGGACCGGACGTCTTCGTCCACTACTCCGCGATCGACGCCTCCGGCTTCCGGAGCCTCGACGAGGGGCAGCGCGTGGAGTTCAACATCACGCAGGGCCAGAAGGGTCCGCAGGCGGAGCAGGTACGCCCGGTCTGACCCACCTCGGCAGGGGGTGGTTCCGGTTCGCCGGGCCACCCCCTGCCGCTTGTCCGGGGCCGCCGGCCGGCACGTCAGCGCACCGCAGCGCCCATCCGCTCGACCGCCTCGGAGAGGATATGGGCGCTCGTCGCGAAGTTGAGGCGCACATGCCCGCTGCCCGGTGTGCCGAATGCCGGACCCGGCTCCAACGCCACCCTGGCCCGCTGCAGGAAGAGGTCGCGCGGCTCGTCCCCGGAGCCGTGGCTGCGGCAGTCAAGCCAGGCTAGGTACGTCGCCTCGGGCGGCTGCATCCGGACCTGCGGCAGGTGTTCGCTCAGCAGCGACGCCAGCTCGCGGCGCCGGAGGTCGAGGGTTTGGTGGAGCAGGTCAAGCCACGGCTCACCGGAGCGGAACGCCGCGACGGTGGCCAGTGCCCCGAAGTGACCGATGCGCCAACGACCGTCCGGTGGCATCGCGTCGACGACCGACCGCATCGCGGGTGCGCTGACCACGAGAGCGCACTTCAGACCGGCCAGGTTCCAAGCCTTGCTCGCGGAGACCAGGCTGACCGCCACCTCGTTGGCGCCGGGCAGCGTCAGGAGCGGGGTGAACGTGGCCCCCGGCAGCACCAGCGGCGCGTGGATCTCGTCGCTGATGATCGCCACTTCGTGCTCGTGCGCCAAGGCGACGACCGTGCGCAGCTCGTCGGCGTCATGGACCCTGCCGACGGGGTTGTGCGGGTTGCAGAGGATGTACGCGGCCGGGTGCTGGCGGAAGGCGTTCTCGAGAACGTCGAGGTCCAGGCGCCAACAGCCGGAGCTGTCCTGCCGCAGTGGTGCCTCGACCAGCCGGGTGCGTGTCTCCGCCACCCAGTGGAAGAACGGTGCGTACACCGGCGGGTTTATGACCACCGCATCGCCGGGCGTGCACAGCGACCTCAGCAGCTCGACGGCACCAACGCCTACGTCGGTCACGGGCACGACCGAGCCTGCGTCGAGCTGCCAGGACCAGCGGCCGGCCGCGAAGGCGGCGAAGGAGTTCCCGAGCTCGTCCCCGAGCATCGAGTAGCCGGTGTCCGAGGCGTCGACAGCGGCGTGCAGGGCGTCGGCGATCACCGGTGCGAGAGCAAAGTCCATCTCGGCCACGGGCAGCGGCAGCACGTCACCGGGGTACATGCGCCACTTCGCGCTGCCGCGACGCCGCAGCACGGCCAGGTCGTCCACGGGGAGTGGCGCGGTGAGGGCAGTCACGACGTCAGGTGATCCACCAGCCGCTGCTCGTCCGCCGACAGCGGAACAGGTCCGCTGGCGCGGACCCCCCAGGCGCTGACCCGCTCGTCCGGCCCGGTCAGCGAACCGACACGCAGGCAACCCTCGATCAGAGCGCGTACGTGGTGTTCCTGCTCCGGCTCGGCAACGAACACCGTTCGCAGCGTCGAGCCGTCGGGCGTCGAGGAGAGGTCGCTGTGGTGCGGCCAGGTGCAGCGGCCGTCGTGTTCCCAGGAGCCGCACAGTGCGACCGTCACGGCGCCGCCGGGCGCTGCCGGGTCGGCGTCTGCTTCGAGCCCGAGCGTGGCCTGGTGGGCGTAGCCCCGTCTCACTGTCCCCGGCTGGATGGACATGGCCTCAGCCTGTCACCCATCGCGGTTGCCTGCCACCGAGGGGCTCAGCCAGAGATCTGCGCCTCGGGCTCACCGGCCGCCGGCAGCATCACAGCGTGGACCTTGTTGCCGCCGATCCGCTTCGACTCGTACATCGAGCGGTCGGCAGCCGCGGTCCACTCGCGCGGGTTGACCGGCTGGGTTCGGGTGGCGACTCCGACACTGACGGACAGAGCGCCGCCGGTGTTGTGGGCGATACGGGTGCGGATGCGCTCGCCGATCGCCTGCGGCTGCTCGGTGGCGTTGGGGGACAGGTAGGCGAGCACGACGAACTCGTCGCCTCCGATGCGGGCCACGACGTCGTCCTGCCGGCTCTCGCCGGTGAGCGCCCGGGCCACGGTCTGGAGGTACTCGTCACCCGCGAGGTGACCGCGAGAGTCGTTGACCTCCTTGAGGCGGTCGACGTCGATGAGCAGCAGCGCCGCGGTCTCGCCGATCGGCAACCGCGCAGAGGCGCGCAGCAGCGGGTCGAGGCCGCGCCGGTTGAGCACCCCGGTCAGCGGGTCACGCCGAGCCAGGTCGTCCAGCTCCTGTCGTTTCGACTCCAGGTCGTCATGGGTGATGCGCAGCTCGAGCAGGTCGTGGGCGAACTGCACCCGTTCCCGATCCCGCTGCTCCCACAGCCGCAACAGATGACCGAGCTGCGATCCGCTGCCGCCGAGCTCCGGGTGCTCGGTGACCGCCCGCTCCCACAGGTAGGCCACCCCGGCGGGGGAGCGGCTGCGCGCCGCCTCCGCCGCGATGTGCGACTCCCGCTCCGCCACCTCGCGAAGCCGGTCCTGCTGCCCGGCGCGGCGCAGCCCGTGCAGCCGCGAGGCGGCACCGGTGAGGCGCATGGTGTCCAGGTGCTGGGCACCGTCCTCGAGGATCGGGTCGAGCAACGAGACACCGAGCCTCGGGTCACCGCACCAGGCGTGCCAGATCCCCTGCCAGAGCAGCGGGTCGGCCTGGGCTACCACGATGCCGATCTTCTCGGCGAGCCGGTTCGCCTCGCCGGCCGCGGCGACGGCCTCCTCGAGCACAGCTGCGTTGACCGAGAACGGTGGCACCCGCGCCGTGCGCAGCGCGTCCCAGAGGCGTACCTCTGCGGTGTTGTGGGCGATCGCGAGCCGCTCGACCGCGAGCAGGCGTTCCTCGGGGAACCGGCGGCACAGCTTCAGCAGGTTGTCTGCGCGCTCACGCGAGTCGAGGTCGAGCGCGCAGGCGAAGAGCTCGACAAGCGCTCCTGGCCAGGTCAGGCTGTCTTCGATGTCGTTGACGTTGCGGCGCAGCAGCGACTCCGCCTGGCCGTACGAGTACAGCGCCTCCAGCGGTGATCCGGTGCGGTTGAGCAGCCGGGCCTGCGCCGCCAGGCCGAGCGCCACGAGCGCGTCGTCGTCGGCCATGCGCCCGGCGGCAATGATCTCCTCGACCGTGACCAGCGCTTCACGGGTGCGGCGCCCGACGAACAGCGCGATGCTCTTGGCGTAGTTCCACAGTGCCTGGGTGTGCGGCGGGACGGAGACCTGGCCCTGGCGCTGCTCGATCTCGACGACGACGCGGCTGTGGTCGCCGGTCTGGGCGCGCTGCAACCAGTCGGTGTAGGTGGCGATCCAGAGTGCCTCTGACTCTCGACCGTGCGCCTCGTCGTCGCTGTCCTGCACAAGCCCTCGCGTTCGCATCGCCGGTTGCAGGCCGCGTCCTGCCGTGTCTCAGCGATTCTCAGGCCCGTCACCCCTCGTCTGACCTGACCATCACCAGATGTCATCCATTGTGGGCACACAGTGACAGCACGGAAGCGGATTCAGCGGTTTTTCTACTGAACGTGTCGCTTCAGTTACACCAACGGCATCGCCAGTCTCAACGGCACCGCCAGACACCCGGTGCGACTCTCCTTCAGCGCTCTCGTCGCTAGCGCCGGATGGCCGAGCGGACATCCGTCCGGCACAGCGAATACGCTGAGGCGGTGACATCGAAGGCGTCTGCTCCCGTCATTGGCTTCGACCTCGACATGACGCTCATCGACTCGCGGCCCGGCATCGCAGCGACGTACGAGCTGCTGGCGGCGCAGACCGCCACACGGATCGACACTGCCACGGTCGTGTCCCGGCTGGGCCCTCCTGTGGAGGTCGAGCTGGCCCACTGGTACGCCTCTGACCAGCTGGCCGATGCGGCACAGCGGTACCGCGCTCTTTATCCGGGCGCCGCGATCGAACCGGTCGAGGTGATGCCCGGGGCACACGAGGCGCTGGCGGCAGTACGCCGGCAGCGCGGGCGTAGCGTGCTGGTCACGGCCAAGCACGGACCGAACGCTGTCCTACACGTGGACCATCTCGGGCTCGACGTCGACAGCGTGCACGGTGACGTGTGGCGAGAGGGCAAGGCAGCTGCGCTCGTGGCAGAGCTCGCGACCATGTACGTCGGTGATCATGTCGACGACGTCGAGGCGGCACGTACTTGCGGGGTAATCGGCATCGCCGTGGCCAGCGGCAGCAGCTCACGCAAGGCGCTGGCAGCGGCCGGCGCTGACGTCGTCCTGGACTCCCTCGAGCAGTTTCCGGGCTGGCTCGACGAACACCTGCTGACCACCCGGGTGGACGACCTGGCCGCCTCGTTGGCCGGGCTCGGCTCGTTGCTCGTCGCTTTCAGCGGTGGCGCCGACTCGGCGTTCTTGTTGACCGCGGCGGTACGCGCGCTCGGCTCCGACAAGGTGATGGCGGCAACGGCGTACTCCGACTCGTTGCCGCTGGCGGAGCGCGGGCCGGCCGCAGCCTTCTGCGCCGCCCTCGGCGTGCGCCAGCTGAGGCCTCGAACGGATGAGATGACCCGCCCCGGCTACGCCGCGAACGACGGCGACCGGTGCTACTTCTGCAAGTCCGAGCTGCTCGATGTGCTGGCTCCGCTGGCGCGGGCGGCGGGGCTGGCCGCGGTCGCCACCGGTACCAACGCCGACGATGCGGTGGCTGGTTTTCGGCCCGGTATCCGGGCAGCCGCCGAACGGGGTGCGCTCACGCCGCTGCGTGACGCGGGCCTGAGCAAGGCTCAGGTGCGCGAGGCGTCACGCCGGTGGGGGTTGCCGACTTGGGACAAGCCGGCTGCGGCCTGCCTGTCGTCACGGGTCGCCTACGGGGTTGCGATCACCCCTCACAGGCTCGCTCGGGTCGAACGAGCGGAGGCTGCGGTGCGGGCAGTCCTGGCCGCCGACGGCATTGAGGTGGTGAATCTGCGGGTCCGCGATCTCGGGGAGCGGGCACGGGTGGAGGTCGACGCCGGGGCGGTCGGGCGGGTCGCGGAGTGTGCCGCGGTTCACGACGCGGTCCGCGAGGCTGGCTTTGACGACGTTGAGGTAGACACTCGTGGCTTCCGCTCCGGCTCGCTCAACGAGCTGCTGCCGCAACCCGGTGCAGCTCAGGTCGCGGTGACGGCCGTACGCTGAGGCATTCGCAGCGGGGTGGCCTACCACCGCCGACGTCGAATGAATGCGAGGTCAGCGGTGCCGACGGGCAAGGTCAAGTGGTACGACGCCGACAAGGGCTTCGGCTTCTTGAGCAAGGACGACGGCGGGGACGTCTACGTACGCGCGTCGGCGCTGCCCGACGGAGTGGACACGCTGCGGTCGGGGGCTCGAGTGGAGTTCGGGATCGTGGAGGGCCGGCGAGGTGACCAGGCTCTGCAAGTGCGGCTGCTGGAGCCGATGCCGTCGCTGGCCAGAGCCAGACGCAAGTCTGCGGAGGAGATGTCGATCATCGTCGAGGACACAATCCGACTGCTCGATGGCATGGGTGGCACCTTCCGGCACGACCGGCATCCGGACGCGCGGACGACCAAGCGGGCTGCTGCGCTGCTGCGTGCCCTCGCCGACGAGCTGGACGTCTAGACCGATGGTTGGGGATTGTGGCTGCCCCGCCCGCCACGATTCCTAACCTTCCGTTTGAATGCTGAGTGCTGCAGCGCGCTGCAGAGCGTTGAAGCGGAGGACGACTACTGCCCAGGTGATGAGCAGGGCAGCGGTGACCCCGAGCCCGATCTGCGGCGGCGTCAGCGGGACCAGGATGCCGAGGAAGCCGCCGAGCACCCACGACAGCTGCAGCAGCGTCTCGGACCGCGCGAACACACTCGTGCGCACCGACTCGGGTACGTCGCGCTGGATCAGCGCGTCGAGGCTGAGTTTGCCCAGCGACTGGCAGAGTCCGACGGTCAGGCCGAGCGTCACCGCCGTGAGGAGACCGTAGAACAGTGCAGTCACGCCGGTGACGGCGGCGTCGACGACCAGCACGACGAGCACGACCACCTCGGGCCGGCGCGGCCGCAGCATGGCGCCTGCCGTGGTGCCGATGATGTTGCCCACACCGGCGGCACCGATCACCAGACCGAGCAGCCAGGACGCTCGGTCCTCCCAACCGGCGAACGGATACTGCCGGAGCAGGAACGCCATGAACATCGTCAGAAAGCCGGACAAGAAGCGCAGTCCGGCGTTGCAGCGCAAGGCGCTCACGACCACAGCGGTGATCCCGGCCCGAACGCCCGAGGTGCCTGCGCCCATGGCAGCCATCGCCACCTGCTCCTCGCCCGACGAGGAGTCGACCGTGCTGGGAAGCAGGATCGCGAGCACGGTGGCGATCACGAAGAGCACGAACGCGTAGCGCAGCGTCCACTCCACGCCGACTTTCGCCGCCATGACAGCGATCGGCGCGGACACCGCGGCTCCGGCAGTGCCGGTCAACGAGATCCGGGAGTTGGCCTTCACCAGTGTGAACCCGCTCGGCAGCACGCGCGGAACCGCTGAGGCACGGGTGACGCCGTACGCCTTCGACGACACCAGCACGCCCAGCGCCGCCGGGAAGAGCCACGCGGAGTCGGCGCTGACGGCTCCCGCGAGCACCCAGCAGCAGAAGGCCCGGGTCGCCATCGTCACACCGATGGCCCAGCGTCGGCCCCGTCGGAAGCGGTCGAGAAACGGGCCGATCAGCGGGGCCACGATCGCGAACGGCAGCATCGTCAGCCCCAGGAACAACGCGACCTGCCCGCGCGCCTCTCCGCTCGGGACCTGGAAGAACAGCGTTCCGGCGAGCGCGACCGCTACGGCGGCGTCACCGGCGGTGTTGAACGCGTGCATCTCCAGCAGGCGGGCGAGCCCGCTCTCACCGGCCCCGTGGGCGTGCGTCAGGCGACGTGCGCCGCGGACCCCTCGCGTCGCGAAGCGCCCCGATGCCCGGGTCGCCCGTCCGGTGGTGCCTGCGAGCCGCGCCGACCGGGTCGGCCGCAGCGGCGCCCGCGGTTGCTCCACAGCTCCATCCTGCCGCACGGCGCGGCCCTCGACGTGAAGTCCGGAAGGGTCACCGGGAGCGAATTTGGGTGGCCGGCGGCGGTGCGGGACACTGGCCCGCATGGTCACCTCCGTGCGCAGGCACCGCCCGGACGCCGGCTGTATCGAGGCGGTCGACGTCGCGCGCGCCGCTCTGGTCGACGCCGTTGGCGCCGCCGCCGTCGGTGATCATCTCGGTCACGAGGTCGAGGGCGAACGCCTGGTGAGCCATGTCTTCGGCTGCGACCGGCCCGGCTACCGCGGGTGGCAGTGGTCGGTGGTCGTTACCCGGGCATCTCGGCAGCGGGACGTGACCGTCAACGAGATCGCCTTGCTGCCGGGGGACGCAGCCCTCGTCTCACCGGTGTGGGTGCCCTACCGCGAACGTGTCCGGCCGGGCGATGTCGGTCCTGGCGATCTGCTGCCGACCGACGACGACGACCCACGGCTGGTGCCAGGGTGGCTTGCCGGCGACGAGCGCACCGAGCCGCTGCCTGACGACGACCTCGCCCCCGTCGTCGTCGCTGCCGAGATCGGGCTCGGGCGTGCCCGCGTGCTGTCCCTGGAGGGGCGCGACCTGGCCACCGCGCGCTGGTATGGCGGGGAGCACGGGCCGGATGCGGCGGTGACGCAGGGAGCGCCGGCGTCCTGTGCGTCGTGCGGCTTCCTGGTACGGATGGCGGGGCCGCTGTCCACCGTGTTCGGCGTCTGCGCCAACGAGGTGGCCATCGATGACGGTCGCGTGGTGTCGTTCGACCACGGCTGCGGGGCCCACTCGGAGGCGAACCCGAAGGGGGTGCCGCCCTCCCTGGCGCTGCCGGAGCCTGTGCTGGACACGGTCGGCTTCGACGACGTCGAGAGCTTCTGAGACCCTCAGCCCGCGGCGCCGAACTGGCTGGTCTCGATCGGCACGTTCCCCGGCTGCCGTCGGATTGCGTTGCGACGGCGGCGGCAGTACACGAATCCGATCAGGCCGATGCCGAAGCCGGCACCGCAGGTCCATAGCCACCAGAGCCGGTCGGTGTCGCGCAGCGTCTCGAGGAAGGGCAGCAGGGCAAGCAACGCGATGAGCCACAGCACCGACCCGACCGCGATGGTGTGGACGCCGTCGACGTCGAGCGGCTCGATGTCGGCAACCCGCTCGAAGTCGGCCGGCGGACTGGTCACCACGCCAGGCTAGCCGCCCGCCACACCGCGGGGCGGCCATGGGAATACATCCCACTGGCACATCGTTAGCGTAGGTAATGAGTTATGCTAACCAAATGTCTGCGGATACCCGCCAGAGCACCCATGCGGACGCCCGGCTGGCTGAGCTGGTGGCGGCGTCGGTCACCCGGCTCGCCCGGCGACTGCGCCGGGAGCGCCGTACCGACCTGACCGCCACGCAGCTGTCGGTGCTCGGCACGATCCGGCAGCACGGCCCCATGGCGATGGGGACGCTGGCTGCGTACGAGAGGGTGCGACCACCGTCGATCACCCGGACCGTCCACTACCTCGCCGAGCTCGGCCTGCTGCGGCGCGAGGCGCACCCCTCGGACCGACGCCAGGTCGTCCTGCACCTGTCTGTAGACGGCGAGGAGCTGCTCGCCGCCGAGCGACAACGCCGTGACGCCTGGCTGGCACAGCGGCTGCGTGAGCTCGATCCGGCCGACAAGGAGCTGGTGCGGCGTGCCGTGGGCGTCCTGGAGCGCCTGGCGCACGCATGAGCCCTATGTTTCGCGCCCTACACGTGCGCAACTACCGCATCTACGCGGCCGGCGCGCTGGTGTCCAACGTCGGCACCTGGATGCAGCGGGTGGCCCAGGACTGGCTGGTGTTGCAGCTCACCGGCAGCGGTACCGCACTGGGCATCACGACCGGGTTGCAGTTCCTGCCGATGTTGTTGCTGTCGCCGATCGCGGGCGTCGTCGCCGACCGGTTCCCCAAGCGCAAGGTGCTCGTCGTCACCCAGCTGATGATGGCGGTCCCGGCCGTCGTGCTCGGCCTGTTGGCGGTCACCGGGACGGCTTCGGCCTGGCATGTGTACGTCCTGGCTTTCTGCTTCGGCATCGGCACCGCGTTCGACGGGCCAGCCCGGCAGTCGTTCGTCGTCGAGATGGTCGGAACCGATGATCTGGCCAATGCGGTCGGCCTGAACTCCGCCTCGTTCAACTCTGCCCGCATCATCGGCCCGGCGGCTGCTGGGCTCTTGATCGCGGCGTTCGGGTCGGGGGTCGAGGCCACCGGCTGGGCGATCCTGCTCAACGCTGCCAGCTACCTGGCCGTGCTGACGTCGCTACGGTCGCTGGACGGTTCGCGGTTACAGCCGGCGACACCCACGCCCCAGGGTCGCGGTGCGGTGCGCGAGGGGATCCAGTACGTACGCTCCCGCCCGGACCTGTTGCTGCTGTTCGCCACGGTCTTCGTCGTTGGCACCTTCGGGATGAACTTCCAGCTGACGACTGCACTGGTGGCCACCGATGTGTTCGGCAAGGGTGCCGGCGAGTTCGGGCTGCTCGGCTCGATGATGGCGGTGGGCTCGCTCGCGGGCTCACTGGTGGCCGCGCGACGCAGCAAGCCACGACTGCGCCTCGTCGTTGGAGCAGCGCTGGTGTTCGGCGCCGCCGAGCTCGTGCTGGGATTCATGCCCACCTACTGGACGTTCGCGCTGTTTCTCCCCGTCGTTGGGCTGTGCGCCCTGACGATGATCACGAGCGCCAACGCGACGATCCAGCTGACCGTCGCGCCGGAGATGCGGGGCCGCGTGACGGCGCTGTACCTGATGATCTTCATGGGCGGTACCCCCGTGGGCTCGCCCATCATCGGGTGGATCGGCGAGCAGTACGGCGCCCGGTGGACGCTGTTCGCCGGCGCGGCCATCACACTGGTGGGCACCCTGGTCGCCTTGGCGGTCTACGTGCGGCACGAACGATTCGTCGTCCGACCGCGGCTCGGATGGCACCCCACCTTGCACGTCCGGCGTAACGCGGTCGTGGCGCAACGGGGGACCGAGCAGGAAGCAGCGCCGGACTCCGCCCTCGCCAGCTGAGCCGCGGCCGAGGGACTGTCACCGGTCGGTGGCATGCTCTGGCCCCATGACCACACCAACACCCGAACCCGACCGGACCGGCTGGCTCGACTGGGACGACTACCTCGCGGCGCTGCGGCTCGACGCGGCCCGGCTCGCGGAGGTCGCCCGGATGGGGGTCGACCGCCCGGTGCCGTCCTGCCCCGGTTGGACGGTGGCAGACCTCGTGCAGCACACGGCCGCTGTCTACCTGCACAAGGTCGAGACCATGCGCCTCGGCGACCTGCCGCAGGACTGGCCGCCCGCCGGCCTCGACGAGCGCGACCCCCGCGAGCTGTACGGGGAGGCCACGTCTGCGTTGGTCGACGAGCTGACGGCGCGCGATCCGAGCGAGGTGCGCGGCACCTGGTGGCCGGACGACCAGACCGTCGGCTTCTGGTACCGGCGGATGGCGCTGGAAACCGCGGTCCACAGGGTCGACGCCGAGCTGGCGCACGACGTCGTCACCCCAATCGACGAGGAGCTCGCGGTCGACGGGATCGACGAGGTCCTGCGGATCATGCTGGGGGCACCCTGGGCCGCGGCCGGTCACACTGGCTCGTCGGTCGCCGAGCGGGTACGCGTCAGCAGCGGAGGTCGTTCCTGGACGGTGACGCTGGACGCAGCGGTCCGGGTGGTCGAGGGTGACTCAGACGAGGTCGCGGTCGAGGTCTCCGGGGCACCCGACGACGTCTACCTCTATCTGTGGGGCCGGCGCGATGACTCGGGGTTGGCGGTGACCGGCGACTCCGAGGTGGCAGTGGCGTTCCGGAGCCGGCTGGCGGAGGTCACCTGAACCGGAGACCGGACGTGCGACCGGAGTCGCAGTTGGGGCGTTTCGGCACGCCCTAGCGGCGCTGGCGTGTCAGATTTAGGCCCGTGCGCGTGTTCGCCGCGGTCTTTCCGCCCGACGAGGCCGTCGACGACCTTGCCCGTGTGGTCGAACCAATCCAGCAGGCGCGCACCGATCTCGCCTGGACCGTCCCGCCGCTGTGGCACCTCACCCTGTCGTACTTCGGGAACATCACCCAGGTGGACCAGGTGCTGCTCAACCGGGCGGTGGCCGACTTCGTGCAAGGCCGGCGGGCGCTGCGGGTACGGCTCGCCGGTGCCGGCGCGTTCCCCGAACCCCAAACCGCGCAGACGTTGTGGGCCGGACTGGAGTGTCCCGGCAATGCGCTGGGCGACCTGTCCCGCGAGCTCATCCTCTCCTTGTCGCACTTCGGATGGATGCTCGACCGGCGGGCGTTCCGCACGTATCTCGCGCTGGCCCAAGCACCCAACCCTACAGACCTGTCGCCCGCCGTCGACCAGCTCGCCGACTACTCCGGCCCGTACTGGAACCTGCCGGCGATCGCGGTCGTCTGGTCGCGCGTGGGCGAGGGGGATCGGCCGTTCTACGAGCTGCTGGGGGAGCACCCCTTCCTCTCCGCCTGATGAACCCGCGCATTCGCCGCTGGGTGATACTGGCTCTGCTGGTCGGTCTGCTGGTGGTGGTGCTCTCCACTGCGGTGCTGCGCCGGGGCTGACGGCGCCGTGGCAGGCTGGATGGCGTGTCCGACTCCTTGCACAGCGGGCTGGCCCGGATGCGTGAACGCCTGCTGGACGCCGAGGAGCTGGTGCGTGCCGTCGCCTCCGGCCGTCGGCGAAGCGCCAGCCCGCCGTGGCGTCGGGTCGAGCTGCGCTACGTCGACCTACGCTCGGGGCGGCACCTGCAGGTCACCTCGTACGACGACACCCAGGCGTTCACGCGCAACGTGCCAGTCGGTGAGCCGGCGGCAGGAGCCGTCGACGACCTGCTCGCGGAACCCTTCGGCACCTGGCACATCGAAACCACCGAGGCGCTCACCTCAATGCGCGTCACCAAGAAGGGCCACGCCCAGCTGCGCACCGAGCCGCGCGACCCGGCAGCGGCGGTGAGCAGCCGCGGCCACGACCGGGAGAAGCCGCGGCTGCTGCCGGCCGACGACGCCTTTGTGCGAGCAGTCGGCATTAGTGACGAACGCGGCAAGGTCAAACCGTCGATGCAGGCGAAGTACCGCCAGATCGAGGAGTTCCTCCGGTTGCTCTCGGACTCGATGGCCGCCGCGCAGGCGGCCGGCCGGATCGGCGAGCGCGGACGCCCGCTGCGGGTGGTCGACCTCGGCTGCGGCAACGCGTACCTGACCTTCGCCGCCTTCCGCTACCTCACGCGCGTCCACGAGCTGCCCGTCGTCATGACCGGCATCGACCTCAAGGGCCAGGCGCTGCAGCGCAACACCGCACTGGCGGTCGACCTCGGGTGCTCCGACGAGCTGCAGTTCCACAAGGGCTCGATCGCCGCCGCCCAGGTCGAGCAGCCCGTCGACGTGGTGCTCGCGCTGCACGCCTGCGACACCGCAACCGACGACGCCCTGGCACGAGCCGTGGGCTGGGGAAGTCCGCTCGTGCTGGCCGCCCCATGCTGCCACCACTACGTACAGGCGCAGCTGCGGCGGGCGCCCACGCCACAACCGTTCGGGCCTGTGATGCGCCACGGCATCCTGCGAGAGAGGCTGGGAGATGTCCTCACCGACGCGATGCGGGCGGCGCTGCTGCGACAGCGCGGCTACCGGGTCGACGTCGTCGAGTTCGTGGCAAGCCGGCACACACCGCGCAACACGATGCTGCGGGCACTGCACACCGGTTGCACCGGAGACCAGGACCTGCTGCGCGACTACGCCGCTCTCGAGTCGATGTGGCAGGTCCGGCCGCGGCTCGCGGAGCTGCTGGCAGCCGCCGGGTGAAGCGGGCGCTGCTGCTCACCGGCGCGCTGTTCGCGCTGAGTTGCACCACCGGCTCGGCGGT
>JACCZI010000286.1 GCA_013696015.1 Nocardioidaceae bacterium | reverse complement strand
CCGGTCCCCCGCTGACGTGGGAGCGGGCCAGCGGGCCGATGCGCGGCGCCCTGACCGGGGCGATGCTCTACGAAGGACTGGCGGAGTCCGCCGAGCAGGCCGAGCAGCAGCTGGTGAGCGGTGCGGGCATCACGCTGGAGCCGTGCCACCACCACGCCGCGGTGGGCCCGATGGCCGGTGTGCTCTCACCGTCCATGTGGGTGTTCCAGCTGCGTGACCCGGTGCACGGCGGTACGGCGTACTGCTCGCTGAACGAGGGGCTCGGGAAGGTGCTCCGGTATGGCGCCTACTCCGAGGAGGTCCTGACCAGGCTGCGGTGGATGTCCGACGTACTCGGCCCGGCGTTGCAGTCGGCGGTCCGTGCTCATGGTCCGGTCGACATCAAGGCGATCGTCGCGCAGATGCTGCAAATGGGTGATGAGGGGCACAACCGTAACCGCGCGGGCACATTGATGCTGCTGCGCGAACTGCTCGGCGACCTGCTCGAGACCGGTGGGCCGCACACCGCGCAGGTCGTCCGGTTCATCGCCGGCAACGACCACTTCTTCCTCAACCTCGTGATGCCGGCCGCGAAACTTGCGCTGGACGCCGCCCGCGACATCCCCGGCGCCACGATGGTGGTGGCAATGGCGCGAAACGGGACCGACTTCGGGATCCAGGTGTCCGGAACCGGCGACGAATGGTTCACCGGCCCCGCGCAGGTCCCCGAGGGGCTCTTTCTCGGCAACTTCGGTCCCGAGGACGCCAATCCCGACATCGGGGACTCCGCGATCACCGAGACGCTGGGGCTCGGCGGGTTCAGCATGGCCGCAGCCCCGGCGATCGTCCGCTTCGTCGGCGGTGACGTGCCGCTCGCCCTGGCTACCACCCGCTCGATGTACGACATCACGCTCGGGGAGAACGCTGCCTTCGGCATCCCGATCCTGGACTTTCGCGGCGCGCCGACCGGGATCGACGTGCTTGCCGTCGTCAGGACCGGCGTCCTGCCACAGATCAACACCGGCATGGCCGGTAAGGTCGCGGGCACCGGTCAAGTGGGCGCCGGCCTGGTCAAACCACCCCCGGAGTGTTTCCAGGCGGCGCTGCGGGAGTTGGCCGTGCGGACCGGCTGACTGCCGGGTCGCCACGGGGGGTTTAATCGGATCGATCGAGTCGGATTTCCCGGAGGAGACCCTGATGACCGCCACCCCCAAGACAGACCCCACGTTCTACCGGACCCCGGGTGAGGCCGCGGCCGCGCCTGCCGAACGGCTCGCCTATGTCGTCGCGTTCGACCGGGCCGGGGAGAAGAACGACGCGTTGACGGTCGTGGATGTCGATCCCGGCTCGGAGCAGTACGGGACGGTGGTGGGTTGGGCGGACCTGCCCACCAAGGGCGACGAGCTGCACCACTTCGGGTGGAACGCCTGCTCCTCGGCGTTGATGCACGAGGGGCACGACATGGGCGAGGACGGTCTGCAACGCCGGTACCTCCTGCTGCCCGGCATCCGCTCGTCCAACATTCACGTCTACGACACTCACCCGGATCCGGCGAACCCCACGCTGGTCAAGACGATCACCCCGGCCGAGCTGTCCGAGAAGGCGGGTTACTCCCGCCCGCACACGCTGCACTGCGGCCCCGACGGCATCTTCCTGTCCTGCCTCGGCGGTGCCGATGGCGAGGAAGGCCCCGGCGGGATCGCGCTGCTCGATCACAACACGTTCGACGTGCTGCGGGCGTGGGAGACCGACCGCGGGCCGCAGTACCTCGCCTACGACGCATGGTGGCACCTGACCCAGAACACACTGATCACCAGCGAGTGGGGTACGCCGTCGATGATCGAGGACGGCCTCGTACCCGAGCTGCTGCTTGGCGGTAAATACGGGCACTGCCTGCACTTCTGGGATCTCGCCGAAGGCAAGCACCTTCAGGAGATCGACCTGGGTGCCGAGCAGCAGATGGTGCTGGAGCTACGCCCGGCGCACGACCCGGACGCCTCTTACGGATTCGTCGGCGTCGTCGTGTCCACCGCCGACCTGTCCGCGTCGGTGTGGCGGTGGTACCGCGACGGAGAGCAGTGGGCGGTGGAGAAGGTGATCACCATCCCGGCCGAGCCGGCCGACCCCGACGACCTGCCGCCTGCGCTGAAACCATTCGGGGCGGTCCCGCCGCTGGTCACCGACATCGGGTTGTCCGTCGACGAGCAGATGCTGTACGTGTCCTGCTGGGGCATCGGTGAGATGAAACAGTTCGACGTCTCCGACCCGGCGCACCCGGTCGAGGTCGGCTCCGTCCGCCTCGGCGGCATCACCGGCCGCGTCGCGCATCCCGCCCTGCCGGAGGAGCGGCTCGCCGGCGGGCCGCAGATGGTCGAGGTCAGCCGCGACGGCAAGCGGGTCTACGTCACGAACTCCCTGTACGGCGCCTGGGACGACCAGTTCTTCCCCGACGGCGTTGGCGCCTGGATGGCCAAGAT
>JACCZI010000131.1 GCA_013696015.1 Nocardioidaceae bacterium | reverse complement strand
ACTCCGCCCAGCGTTGTCTCGTCGCCGGTCGCTCGTTCGTCACCGAGACCTCGGTGAATCCACGGCGGCACCGGACCGCACGTTCCGTCGCGTAGCTGAGCTCGGTGGCGGGCGACGACTAGCGCGGGTGCGGTGTCGAGTGCGTGCTGGTAGGCGGCGACCAGAGCCGGGAGCCGGTGTGGTGCATCAAGGGTGCGGCGGATGGTCTGGGTGGCCGAGAGTGCGGCGGTCTGCTGTCGTAGTACCTGCTCGAGGACGTCGCGCGCGGTGCGCGGTTCAGCGGTGGGATGGTCCAGGGCGAGGTCGGGTTGCCCGGCGGTCGTGACATAGAGCGTGGTGCGGTGCCGGGCGCGCGAGGACAGCACGTACAAGGCCTCGCGGCTCATCGACTCGGTGATGACCGGGTGGGCGGTGTCGACGGTGCCACCTTGGCTGGATGCGCGGTGGTGGCGTAGGCGAGCTCCAGGTCGGCGGTGACGTAGGCGGCGGGTAGTCGCACACCCGTCCGGGGCGGTCACCGAGGCGCTGGACGGTGAGGGATCCGTCGCGGTGCTGGGCGGTGACGTGCCACAGGTCGCCGTTCTTGACGAACCCGCCGCCGGTGGTGGCCAGGGTGCGGTCGTTGGCCCGGGTGGTGACCCAGTCTCCGACACCGGCGCGGTTGCCGTCGGCCTGGCCGACACCGTCGGCGTTGACGGCACCGCGGGCGATGCGGTGGGCGCGAGCGCGCCCAGAGGGTTAACTTCGGACCGTCGTTGACACAGTCCAACCCCAGAGCATCCGTAAATGGCACCCACAGGCTGCTACGTTCCGGGCGTCGGTGATGGCGATGCGCGCGTCAGACGGCAGGACTTTCGCACCTGCTCCGGAGGGGCCATGAGTGAACCGCTGGTCGAAGTGGTGCGGGCAGGCGTGGTCGAGGCTCTTCACCGAGGCGACCTCGCCGTCGTCGACTCGACCGGTACCCTGCGCGCCTCAGTCGGTGATCCCGTCGGCAAGATCACCTACTGGCGCTCCGCTGCCAAACCATTCCAGGCGCTGCCCTTGATTTATAGCGGGGCAGCCGCACGTTGGGATCTTTCCGAACGGGACTTGGCTCTCATCGCCGGTTCGCACAATGGTGAGAAAATCCACGTGGATCAGGCGGCCGCCCTGCTCGCGAAGATCGGCTGTGAGTTAGATGACCTCTTGTGCGGCGCGCATCTTCCGCTGGAGCCCCACGCAGCGGCGGAGTTGCTGCGAAGCGGTCAAGAGCCAAACGCTCTCCACAACAACTGTTCAGGCAAACACATCGGAATGCTAGCTCTGGCAAAGCACCTCGGAGCGGATCGCCTTGGCTACCAGTCCCCAGATCATCCCGTTCAGGCAGCCATTATGGAAGCGATCTGCGGCTTCTCCGGCGTGCCGAACGGCACAATTGCCATCGGAATCGACGGGTGCGGGGTTCCGTGCTTCGGCACGAGTGTCTACCACTTGGCCTGGGCCTTCGCACGGTTGATGGACCCCCGCGCCGTCAACGGGCCCTACGCAAGTGCGGCGCATGACCTCCACGCAGCTATGACGGCGCATCCCTACCTCGTTGCCGGCCGCGGTCGTCTCGACACCGACCTGATGCAGGTGGGGGTTACTGGGCTCATCGCCAAGGGAGGCGCGAGTGGCGTTCACTGCGTTGGACTGTCTGGCGGTGTGGGGCTTGCGATCAAGATTGAGGACGGTTCTACTGGCCCCCCACCGGCCCCGGGCGGAGTCGCCGCGATCGCGGCTCTGCACCAGCTCAAGATTCTTGATGAGGCTCAGGTCACGTTGCTCAGCACGCACGCCCGACCGCTTCTGCGAAACGTGAGTGGTCAGGTAGTCGGCGAAGTCCGTTCCAGATTCGATCTATCCGCAAACTAATGCGTCGGTTGCCTCGGGCGGTTGCGCGCTTTTGTCACGACAGGTCACTGGGATTGGGTAACGGCGTTGATGGTCGTCTCCAGCTGCTGTGCGTGGGCGGCCTTGTGCTCCAACACGTAGCGGTCGAGGAACCGCTGCAACGGCTCCGGTCCGTACTTACGGTTGTTCCCCAGGCGATCGAGGTCTTCGCCGTGCAACTTCCCGAGTTGTGCGGCCAGGACGTCGAGCGCGGCATCGAGCGCCGTACGAAGATCGTCGAGGCTTTGACCCGCAGCGGCCGCGATCGCCGCGTTGCGTCCCGGGTGCTCGTGCGTGCGCCCGACTGCGGCGCCCTCATTCCCTAAGTGAGAAGCCAGGTCCTGTGTGAAGAAGCGAGAGAATTCGGCAATGTGGGCGAGATTCTCAGCCAGCGTCCACTGGCCGTCACCTGGATCCGTGTGCAGATACTCCGCCGGGATTGCGGTGGCGAGAGAGCGTAGTTGCACGTCCAGCTGGTCGTTGGCGGATCTGAGCGCGTCGGCTCTCGCCCGCCCATGCAGATCCGCACTCAAAGCTCGTCCTTGACGCACTTGTTGACGAGTTCGCCCAAGCCTTCGATGGTCGTACGTACCGTCTGGCCGGACCGCAGATACACCTCGGGTGTGCGGCCGGCTCCCACGCCACTCGGGGTCCCGGTGGCGATGATGTCTCCGGGATCAAGTGTGAAGATAGTGCTCAGGTAGCGGACAAGCTCAACCGGTGGGAAGAGCAGATCTGACGTGTTGCCTGTCTGCATGGTTTCGCCGTCCACTTCGCACCGCACCTCCAGACCGTCAGCGAAGTCGATCTCGTCCGTCGTGACCAGGGTGGGTCCGAGTGGAGTCGTGGACTCGAACGTCTTGCCTTGCAGAAACTGGTTGGTTCGGAACTGCCAGTCTCGCACCGACACGTCGTTGAGGATTGTGGAGCCAGCGATGGCGTCCCGAGCGGCGGCTTCGTCGGCGCGTCGGACTGGCTGGCCGACCACTACTGCAAGTTCCACTTCCCAGTCGACCTTGTCAGAGACGGCGGGCAACATAATCGGGTCGCGGGCGCCGATCAGGGCGCGGGCGTACTTGGCAAAGATCGTTGGATGCGCGGGCAACTCGCGCCCCATCTCCTGAATGTGGCTTGCGTAGTTCAACCCAACGCAGATGATCTTTCGCGGAAGTGGAACCAGTGGCCCGAGGTCGTACGCATCCAGCGAACCCAACGTCGTTCCGCCTACGGCGGCAACCTGACGCCATCGCGGCCCAGACGCCAGCAGCGCACCGACGTCGGCGAAGTCGAGTCCAAAAGCCTCATCTTCCTCGATCCGGACGGCCCGTAAGCCCTCGGTAGTGCGCAGGGTTGCGAATCTCACCGGAAGACATCCGTGACCGGCTGCGGCGTCTCGTAGGTTTCCTCCCGATACAGCCCCAGCGCCTCGAGCACTGGCGTGTCTGTGATCGCGAAGAGATCCGTTGTGTCGGTCGCCTCGTGCTCGACAATGGACCACGACGGGATGGCTAGCATGTCGCCCCTATGCCATTCGAAGAGTTGCCCATCGATGACGCTCGTCCCCGCCCCGCTGTAGACGACAATCACGCTGCTACCCACCTTGCGGAGCGGACGCGTACGCCCCCCCGCCACCAGTCGATGCATCTCGCAGCCCATCGTGGGCATCACTGGACGACCACTGGTCGGGTCGACGAACTCCAGGCTCGCCATCGGCCCCCCAGTCTGCCTGAGCAGCGCCGTCAAGGCAGCGTCGATGTCGGCGCGCCGAAAGATCAGTAGTGGCGATTCTCGATCTGCGTCCGCGGCTGCGCCGAGCGGCAGCAGTCCCCGGCCGTCGTACAGCCGCTCGGAGCGGTTGTGCTCCTGCACCACGTCCTGAAGTCGCTCGTCAGGGAAGTTCTCGAAGAACACTGCGTCGAGCGCCCGGACCGTGGGGATGTCGAGGCCGTCGAACCACACGACGGGTTCGTCGGAGCTGGAGTTGTGATCGTGCCAACTCCAGCTCGGGGTCAGCACGAGGTCTCCTGGGTGCATGTCGCACCGGTCACCATCAACCGTGGTGTAGACACCATCCCCACGCAGCATGAAACGGATCGCGCCGGGAGTGTGCCGGTGAGCCGGGGCATGCTCACCGGCATTGAGGTACTGCACAGCACCCCACAAGGTCGACGTTGCGAACGGCTGGCCCAATAGACCAGGGTTGGCCAGCGACAGGACACGCCGGTCTCCGCCCTCATGGATGGCGATGAGCTCTCCGGCCCGCTCGGCGAGTGTCAGCAACAGAGTCCATCGCCACATCCAGGGCTTGGTAGCTGGCTGAGGCGCCTGCGTCAGTAACTGCTCCGCGATCGGCCACAGCGGCTGCAGGTCGTGTTCCTGCAGGGTGCGATAGAAGGCGGTGAGGGTTTCGGGCGTGGATCCGGTCTGCGTCAGCCCCATCGGATAACCGTCCTCGCCATAGACGCGGAACGCTATTCTGGCGCGTGGGATCGTGACATGCAAGGTGCCCCTGTGGCGGCTTGCGTCACCAGGGTCGCAGCGCCGCACCGGTGCTGGCCGACCCGACAGCGGCCGCGTACCGGGCGAACACTCCTCCTCGATAATGCGGCTCGGGCGGCTTCCACGACGTCAGTCGGGAGGTGAAGTCGACACCCTCTGCCTCGATCGTGCGTGTTCCTACGTCGATCCGTACCCGATCACCCTCGCGTAGGCCGGCAAGGGGCCCTCCAACGGCGGCCTCCGGCGCGACGTGACCGACCATCAGGCCATTCGTGGCTCCGCTGAAGCGACCGTCGGTGACCAGGGCGACTTGGTTCCCTAGTCGCTCACCGATGATCGCGGCGGTCACCGTGAGCATCTCGCGCATGCCCGGACCACCGCGAGGTCCCTCGTAGCGAATCACCACGACGTCACCTGGCCTGATGCGACCTGCTATGACAGCGTCGTAGGCATCCTCCTCTCGCTCGAACACCCGTGCCGGTCCGCGCTGCGAGGTCAAGGTGTGGGCGGTGATCTTCACTACCGAGCCCTCCGGGGCGAGGTTGCCCCGAAGTACGACCAACCCGCCCTCAGCACGAAGAGGGTGGTCAAGCCCAACCAGAACGTCTTGGCCGGCGGTCTCTTTGGTGCCGGCCACCTCTTCTGTCAAAGATCTGCCGGTGACCGTCAACGCAGAACCGTCGGCGAGGTCGCCCTCGATGAGTCGCTGTAGTAGCAAGGAGATGCCGCCGGCGTTGTGTAAGTCGACCGAGGCGTAACGCCCGCCCGGGAGGAGATCGCAGAGCAACGGCGTACGACGGCTGATCCGGTCGATGTCATCGAGCGTGAAGTCAACACCGACCTCGGTCGCCAGGGCGAGCAGGTGTAGGACGGCATTGGTCGAGCCGCCGCTTGCGGCCACGGCCGCAGTAGCGTTCTCGAACGCGGTCCGCGTCAGGATCTGGCTCGGGCGGATATCGCGCTCGAGCGCGGCCATGATCAGTTGCCCAGCCCTTTCGGCAGCGGCATCCTTCGCAGGGTTGACAGCCGGGATCGAGTTGAAGCCTGCCGGGGAGAGGCCGATGCTCTCCATCACCATCGACATCGTGTTGGCGGTGAACTGTCCGCCGCAGGCCCCCGGACCCGGACAGGCGACGGATTCCATCTCCGCAAGCTCTTCCTCGGCGAGTTGGCCGGATGCGACCGCCCCGATGGCTTCGAAAACCTCTCCCATGGCCAGGTCGCGACCGCGGAAACGGCCGGGCAGGATGGAACCGCTGTAGAGGACGAGGCCGGGCCGGTTGAGGCGGGCAAGAGCCATGGCGGCGGCAGGGACGGTCTTGTCGCAACCGACAATGCATACCAACGCATCGAACATGTGGCCGCGCGCGACGAGCTCAATCGAGTCCGCGATCAGTTCGCGGCTCACCAGCGACGCCTTCATCCCCTCGGTGCCCATGGTCACACCATCAGAGATGGCGATCGTGTTGACCTCCATGGGCGTACCACCCGCAATCCGCACGCCCGCCTTGACCTGCTCCGCAAGCCGGCGATGAGTGAGGTTGCACGGCATGGTCTCGATCCAGGCGTGAAAGACACCGACGATCGGCTTGCGTAGGTCATCCGGCGAGAATCCGGTGCCGTACATGTACGCACGGGCAGCGGCGCGGGATCGGCCGTCATACAACCTGCTGCTGAAGCGCCGCTGGTCGAAGAGTGTCGCGGTCACAGACAGAGTCCGTCTCAGTAGACGCGGGCCAGGAGGCCCCCATCGACGACCACGTCGATGCCGGTGAGGTAAGTCGCGTCGTCGCTGGCAAGGAAAAGGGCCACGTTAGCGATGTCCCGTGGCGTGGCAAATCGGCGGAGCGGGTAGCGATCTGTCACCTCTCTACGGGCTGCCTCCGGGTCTGGTTGATGATCGAAGAACTCCGCGCCCATGGGTGTGTCGACATCGCCTGGGCAGATGGTGTTGCACCGGATGTTCTCCGGGCCGTGAGCGGTTGCGACCGCCCGTGCCAAAGCACGCAGGCCACCCTTCATTGCGCCGTAAGCGGGGAGGGCGGAGTCACCGACGATTCCAAGGACCGATGCGGTGACAATGATCGAGCCACCGCCCTTCTGTCGCAGGTGCGGTAGCGCGCATCGGATGCCGAGATAGACCCCACGCAAGTTCGTGGCATGCATGCGGTCCCACTCGCTTTCCGGCGTGTTCTCCACGACTGCGAGAAACTGGACGGCGGCGTTGAAATGCACCACGTCGAGGTCACCGAAGCTGGTGACGGTTTGCTCGACCATTTTGCGGTTGCCGTCGTCAGTGGCCACATCGGCCTGGATGGCCACTGCCGTTCCGGAGGACTGCGCGATCAAGCGGGTCGTCGACTCGGCTGCATCGCCGTCGATGTCGACGCAGGCGACGGAGGCGCCTTCCTCGGCGAAGCGCAGAGCCACCGCCTCGCCGATGCCACGTCCCGCGCCGGTGACGATGGCCGACTTCCCAGCCAATCTCACGGCCGTGACCTGAGCGAGGTGACGGCCGATGCCGCCGCGCGGGCAACGGCCGAGCGCGCATGGGCCAGCTCTGCGGGCCCGTGCATCGTCGAGACGTACAGCAGTCCTCTCGGGATGACATGCATCCCCTCACGCAACAGAGCTTCGGCAAACACGCGGTAGGCGGCTGGATCGGCGCGCACCGTGTCGGCATAGGACGCGATGGATGTGCTGGCGTAAAAGGCGTGTCCCGCTGCCCCAACCTGATTGACAGTTAACGGCAGGCCGGCCTCCGCTGCCTCGTCGCGGAGGATCTCGGCGAGCTGGGCGCCGACGTCCTCCAGCTGGGGGTATATCTCGTTCGCCCGACGCTCCAGTTCAGTGACCGACGCCACCGCAGCCGCAGCGCAGACCGGATTGGCGTTGGACGTGCCGATGTGCGCTACGGCGCCCGAGGCTACGACGTGCATCACGTCCGCGCGTCCACAGACCGCGCTGATCGGAAACCCTGCGCCTAGCGCCTTTCCCAGCACCGCAAGGTCGGGTCGCACATCGAGACGTTGCTGGGCGCCGCCAAGTGACAGCCGGAATCCCGTAATGACCTCATCGAAGATGAGCAGGGCACCCATGTGCTGGGTCTGCTCTCGTACGGCCTCCAGGTAGCCAGGATCTGCGGTGAAGCAGCCGCCATTCACGGCGACGGGCTCCATGATTACCGCCGCCACGTCATCCGTCAGAGCGGCATGCAAAGCGTCGAGGTCGTTCCACGGCAACACGGAGACTGACGAGGAGGCAAGCCGGTCCTGGCCCGCCGTCGCCGGAGACGCGTCCCAGTGACCCGGGTTTCCTACGGCCAGGGGGTCGAGCCAGCCGTGGAAGTGGCCGAGGAACTTGATGACTCGTCGGCGACCGGTGGCGGCGCGCGCGATTCGCACCGCTGCGTGCACCGCCTCACTTCCGCTATTGGAGAAGACGCATAGCTCGGCGCAAGGCACGGTGCGGCAGATAGCTTCCGAGAGCTCGCTCTCGAGTCGGTGACTGCCGCCGTACGAGATCGCCTCGGACAACTGTTGACGCGCCGCATCCAGGACGAGGTCAGGCGAGTGCCCCAACACCATCGGTCCGTAAGCCAATGCGTAGTCCACATAGTCATTGCCGTCGATGTCGCGCAGGTGGGCACCTCGCCCCTCGGCGAACGTTAGGGGCACCGGAAGTTGATTGACCCGGATGGCGCTTGACACTCCCCGAGCCAACGTCCGCTGACGCCGTTCGAATGCGGAGCGCGAGCCGGCGTAACGATCATCTAGGTCCGGCACTGCGCTCACGCGCGTCACCTTAGGAGGGCGCTCTTCCGCGGTCAAGATCATCGATCTGCTTGAGAGAACGGGCGTACAGTCGGCGGCATGACCCAAGCCCGTGCCGACTCACCGCGCGCAATCGCCGAGGCGTACTGGGCAGCCGAGTGCACGCGTGACCTCGCTGCCGTGCTCGCCTTCTACCACGACGATGCGGTAGTGCGACCGCCTACCGGGCCGGCCTTGCGGGGTCATGCCGAAATTGCGACCTTCTACGCCGAGGAGATCCGCGACTATCCGGGCCTGGAGGTCACCATCGTGAATGAGGTCGCCGACGGTCCCGAAGCGGCGCTGGAGTGGGAGGCAGTGCTCACTGACCATGATGGGCACCGGTTCGCGTTCCGCGGCGTTAACGTCGTGCGAGTGCGGGACGGCAGGTTCGAGTGGGTCCGCGCCTACTTCGACTCCACCATGGTCGACGAGACCGTCGGATGAGCGCACACGGAGTGCGCTGGGACTGGGGGCGCTGGCGCGGCCGCTGGATCTGGGATCACGCGCCCGAGGCGACTCATTGGTGGCATCACACAGACAGCGACGGCCACTATGTCTACCTTCGTCGCAGCTTCGAAGTTACGCACGTTCCGCTGCATGCCCCGGCTCGGGTGACGTGCGACTCCCGGTACGCGCTGCACGTGAATGGGCGGCTGCTTGCGCGTGGCCCCGTTCGCAGCGAGCCTGAGTTACTGGGCTGGGATGAGGTCGATCTTGCACCGGCGCTGGTGCTCGGCAGCAACGTGTTGGTCGCGCTGTGCCGCTACTACGGCACCGCTGGGCCGTGGTGGCTCCCAGCCGCGCCGCTGGGGACGCTGGGGCGCGGCTCGTTCTGCTTCGAGACGGCGCCGGCCTCAGGTCTGGACCTCGTCAGCGACGAGACCTGGCGCGCAGTGCCCGCACCCTGGGTTCCGAACAGTTGGGCCACCATGCACGCGTTCCCGCCCGAGGTCGTGGACGGCCGCAGAGCACCCGCAAACCTGCACGATCCCTCCACCGATGACTTCCGGTGGCCACCCGCGGTGGTTCTGTCCGGACAGCTCGCGGGGACGATACTTGACCGCCCTCCCGCGGCGCCGTACATGAGCCCGCAGCGCCGGGAGCTGCCGCAGCTGACGTCCACCGAACTGTTTCCAAGGCGCGTGCTCGACCTCCAGACGGTCCACGGCTCTGCGCTCGATGAGCCGGCAGCTAGGTGGCACACAGTGCGAACCGCGGCCGACGGTGATCGGGTTGTGTCCGTGTGGGACGTCGGGCACTTGACGTTGGGGCACGTACGGATACGACTGAGTGGTGTACCACCAGCTGCTGCCGGGGCCGAACTAGACGTCGTGGTAGGGGAGGACCTTCGCCCGGACGGGCTTCCGGAGATACGACCGCGGAACTGGGCGGCGCGGTTCGTTGTGGGCGACCTTGGTGAACAAGAGGTCACATTTTTTGACCCCGTCGGCCTGCGTTACCTAGCCGCTCATCACCCCCCGGGTCTGAACGTCTCGCTCGCGTTGGAGGAGGCCGTTTACCCACGTGCCGAAGGAGCCACCTTCGAGTGCGCCGATGTCCGTTACACCGAGCTGTGGCGGTCGGCGGCGCGCACCGTTGACCTGTGCTCGACCGACGCTTTCGTGGACTGCCCGGGTCGCGAGCAGCGTGCCTGGATTGCCGACTCCTACGTCCAGATGTTGGTGTCCTACGTCACGAATCCCGATTGGAGACTCATCCGACACCAGCTGACCCTTACCTCGCAGAGCCGGCACCCCAGTGGCCTTCTCGCCGCCGCGGCGGCTTGCGACTTCGCCCGGGTCGGCCTTACGACTCCCGACTACTCACTGCATTGGATCAGGTCTCTCGCTGCATATTGGCGGTACTCGGGAGACGAGCGGTTCGTCCGCGACCTGCTCCCGGTAGCCGAAGACATCATCGAGCGCTACGAACGCCAGCGAGGGCCCAGCGGCCTGCTCGAAGACTTTCCAGGGTGGGTGTTCCTCGACTGGGCTCAAGTCGATCGCGACAGCGTCACCAGTGCCCACGATGCGCTGTACGCCGCGGCGCTCGACGCCTATGCGCAGCTACCGGGGGCGTACGACGTAGCTGACCTGTTCACCGGAAGCCGCGTCGCTTTCGAGGCCCTCTGGGATGAGGACCGTCAGGTCTACATCGACGCGATCGGGACTCGCGGACGCAGCCGCCGGATCAGTCAACACACCAATGCCATGGCCCTCCTCGCCGGCGTAGTACCAGCGGACAGGGTTGAGCAATTGATCGAGCTCGTCGCCGATCCCGCCGAGTCGCCGCTGGGTGGGCGCCTGGTCACGACCATGACTCCAGCCAACGTGCACGGTACTCCCGACGAGGCTAAACGCATTCTCCGGTTCCAGTTCGAGGCTCCGTCGAACTTCGACGAGGAGCGCGATGTGGTGGCCGCTCAGCCATGGTTCTGTCGGTTCCTTCACGAGGCGTATGCGCGACACGATCGCCGAGAACACATCCTTCCCAGCCTGCTCCGTTGGGAGCTGCACTCGGGCAACGGCACCGTGCAGGAGTTTTGGACGGCCGAGGCGGGTAAGTCCAGTCGCTGTCACGGCTGGTCGGCCAGTCCCGCATACGACCTGACGACGTACATTCTCGGCGTGCGACCAGTGGAGCCTGGATACTCTCGGGCAGTCGTCGACCCAGCCCTTGGACCACTTTCGCAAGCATCGGGCCGAGTGCCGACTCCACTGGGTTGGTTGTCCGTGGCCGTGCACGGCTCTGAGATCCAGCTGGAGGTGCCGGAGGGGATGCTCGTGGAGGCAGCTGGTCAGGAGGTCGGCGTTGGGCGTCATCGCGTCGCGTCTCAGCGCTAGCATCCGCATATGCGTCAATCGCGGGCGTCGGCCCCGGACGCGGCGAAGGCGCCGCGATATCCGATCAACTCGGTCGACAACGCACTCAAGCTCCTGTTGATGTTTCGTGAGCGGCAGGTAATCCGGGTTTCAGAGGCCAGCGCCACACTCAGCGTCGGTCGGTCAACTGCTCACCGTCTGCTGGCGATGCTTGAGTACCATGGGTTTATCCAGCAAGACGTGGATACCAAGGCATATCGATCCGGTCCGGCGCTGACTGAGATCGGCCTGGCCATCGTGCACGCTATGGACATCAGGGCGCAGCTGCGCCCTTCTCTAGAACAGCTCCGCGACGAGCTAGGCGAGACAGTGCACTTGATGGTGCTGCAGAGTGCGGACGCGCTGTTCCTCGACAGCGTCGAGAGCTCGAGGGCTCTGCGAACCAGTTCCCGGATCGGCCGCACGTATCCGGCGCACGCGACCTCGGGCGGGAAGGCACTCCTCGCCGAGCTGTCGCCGGAGCGCCTGGACGATCTCTACCCAGACGGCAAGCTACCGCCCGGTTCGCCGCGCTCGGTACGGACGAAGGCTGAATTAGAGCGCGAGCTCCGCCTCGTGCGAGAACGTGGCTACGGCACCAACCGAGGCGAGACGGAGCCCGAGATCGCTGCGGTGGCCGTGGCGATCAAGAGCACTCTCAACAGACCAGCTGCCGCCATCGCCGTGTCGGCGCCGCTGTCGCGGCTCAGCGAGAAGCAGGAGGCCGGCGTGGCGAAGTCGATCGCAGCCGTCGTCGAGAAGCTGGCCGGCCTTGTCTAAGACCTGCACGCCTGGCTGCGCTGGGCGGTTTGACACGTTCACGACCGGTTTCACACCCGGCACAGGTTCGGTTGGCGGCCGACAACGCCGGGACGAACGCGGAACAACGCGCCTGCATTCGGCTGCTCCTCACGCTGAATGGGTGAGAGCCCCGAGGACGCTGTTGTGATGTACAGGTCTTGCAGGGCTGGCCCACCGAATGCGCAACTCGTCACCTGGCTGACCGGCAGCCGAATCTCACTCACGAACGTTCCGCCCGGCGAGTAGCGGCGCACGGCGTAACCGGCCCAGACGGCAACCCAGAGGAAGCCTGCCGAGTCGACTGTCATCCCGTCGGGCATCCCTTCGTCCGGCGGAATCACGATCAACGTCCTTGGCTCCCTGATCGCACCGGTCTGCCTGTCGTATGAGAATGCGGTCACGGATCCCTTCGCGCTGTCGATGAAGTACATCGTTCGGCCGTCGGGACTCCAGTCGATGCCGTTCGAGATGGTGAGTCTGCTCAGCACGATTTCCACGCGGTAGTCCTGGTGGAGCCGGTACAGAGCCCCAGCGGCCGGTGTCATGTCGAAGGCCATCGTCCCGGCCCAGAACCGCCCACCGGGATCGACCTTCCCGTCGTTCATCCTGTTCCCGGTACGCTCGGCCTCGACGGGGGCGATGATCCTCAGCTGTCCTCTTTCGAGCACAGCAAAGCCGTCACGGACCGCCAACAGGAGGCCACCCCGTTGCCGGATGACGACCGCACCCACCGGCTGACCAGCGTAGACAACCTGATCGCTCCCGTTCGTCGGATCAAACCGGTGGACGGCGCCGAGTGGAATGTCGACCCACCACAACCGATGGCGGAGGGGGTCCCATGTCGGTCCCTCACCCACCTCTGCATGCCCATCGAGAGCGACATCAGCGACGAGTTCG
This sequence comes from Nocardioidaceae bacterium, assembly GCA_013696015.1. Taxonomy (GTDB): domain Bacteria; phylum Actinomycetota; class Actinomycetes; order Propionibacteriales; family Nocardioidaceae; genus JACCYJ01. Next base: position 6,741 of record JACCZI010000131.1, on the reverse strand, counting down.
TCAGTGGGCCGCGTCATCAACCCCGTGCTCCTTGCCGCAACTAACAGCCGCCGACATACTGCCATGGTATCCAGAACCGTATTCTGGCAGGCCCCCTCACTCGCCTCGATCGGAGGAGCGGAGCACCGTGGACAGCGCGTCTTCTGCTTGGAGCGACGATGAGCTGTTGGCCCTCTACGCTCGGGTGAGCAATGCCGGTCGTTGGGGAGCGGCCGACGAGCTTGGCACGCTGAACTACATCTCTCCGCAGACGAGCAGGGATGCGGCTAGATTGGCAAAGACCGGAACCGTGATCTCGTTGGCGCGGCCGATCACTCCCCGGTCGGTGCCGAGTCAGCCCGCTGAGGTCGAGCATCGAATGTTCCCCGGTGAAATGAGCGCGGATGACTACTTGGGTCTGCCGGTGCACCAACAGGGTCTCACCCATCTGGACTGCGTCAGCCATGTGGCCGGCCCCGACGGGAAGGTTTACAACGAGCGCCAATTGCACGACGTCATCACATCAGCGGGGCTGACGCATGGGTCCATCTATGCACAGCGCGGGGGGATCGTGTCCCGCGGTGTCCTCCTCGACATCCCTGCGAGCCTCGGCCTGCATTGGCTCGAACCCGGGCAAGAGGTGTCCGCACATGACCTCGAGGCGGCGGAGCGATACGGAGACCTCCAGGTCCGCACCGGCGACGTCGCCGTCGTACGCGGAGGCGTAGTTGCGCGAGAGGCAGAACTCGGGCCGAACGTGTTTGCACCGGGGCTCGGCCCGGACGGAGTCGAGTGGCTGCATGACCGCGAGGTCGCGGTGTACGCGGGGGACATGCCTGACCGCGTCACTCCGCTCGCGGCACAGATTCTCGGGCTGGTCGCTCCCGCCGACGACGAGTCAACCGACGACGACGGCCACGCGCTCCAACCGACACGGTTCCCGCTGCCGCTGCACCAGATCGGCATTGCCGCGATGGGTCTGGTGCTGCTGGATTTCTGCTTGGTCGAGCAGCTGGCTCGAACGTGCCGCGAGCTCCGCCGGTACGAGTTTCTGTTCGTTGCCGCGCCGCTGCCGGTGCAAGGCGGCACCGGTTCTCCTGTGAACCCTCTGGCGATCTTTTGACGATCAGTCGGCCGCAGCAGGCTTTGGACCGCCGAGGTGTTCACTGAACCAGGCGAGCGTCCGGGCCAAGAAGTCTGCGCGATGCTCGGGCGGCCCGACGAGGAAGAACATGTGTGAACCGCCTGGGTAGCGCACGTACTCGACCTCACAACCCGCCTTCTTCAACGCGGTGAACATCTGTTCGCTCTGGCCGATCGGGCACCGCGCATCGGCCTCGCCATGGAAGATCAGAGTTGGAGTCCGGGTCCGGTGTGCGAACGTCGAGGGTGAGTGGGCGGCGTACCACTGTCGCTCCGCGTGCGGCGGCCCACCACCATGCCGCTCGAGCCCATTGAAGGCCACATCGCTAGTGCCGTAGTCCGACTCGAGGTCGAAGATCGGCTCGCCGCAGATGGCCGCCTTGAATCTTTCTGTCTGGCTGATTGTCCAGGCCGTCATATAGCCGCCGTAGCTGATGCCGAAGATGCCCGTCCGCTGAGGGTCGGCGTACGGCAGCTCCAGCACGGCGTCCACCACCGCCATGAGATCTCGGAAGTCCCCGCCTCCCCAGTCACGAATCACTTGTCGAGCGAAGTGCCGGCCGTAGGAGGTGGAACCGCGAGGGTTCGGTGAGATCACGAGAAACCCGTGTGTTGCCCAGCATTGCTGATGGTCGATGAACCGTGGGCCATGGCTAGAGCTGGGCCCCCCGTGCACGTCCAGAATCACCGGGTACCGCCGAGCCGGGTCGAAGTCTGGCGGCTTGATCAGCCACGCGTCGATCATGTAGCCGTCGTGCGGTACCGAGAGCTTCTCCGACAACGCCGGGGGGTGCTCAGTGAGGACGGGCGTGGCGTAGCCGGTCAATGCGCGAGCTGCACCGCTCTGACGGTCGAAGACGATGATGTCAGCGGTCGACGTAAGCGTGGTCCTCGCCTGAACAACCAGCCGCGCTGCGGCATCGACGCTGATCTCTCCCCCACGGCAATCTGCTCGCTCGAGCAACTCGGTTGACCCCGTCTCCGTGTCGAGTAGCTCCAATCCGCTCGAGCCCCTTCGGATCGAGTGAAACAGGACGTGACCGACATCCACCCACACTGGTTGACCTTCGAGCTCGGCCTGTACGTCGTCTGTGAGGCGGCGGGTGATGCCCGTCGCAACCTCGAAGCGGAAGAAGTCGAGCTGCAGGGAGTGTTCCGGGTCACCGGCATAGACGAGGTGCTCGCCGTCTGGAGACCAGGCCCAACTCTCGACAATGCCCCCGGCCGACGTGATTGCTTGGCTGTGCCCCGACTCCACGTCCAAGAGCACCAACTGGGTACCTTGCTGTTCACTCCTTGCCATGACCAGAGCCAAGCGCCGCCCGTCGGGCGACCATTGTGGCGATCGGTGGTCAACAAGCTCGGTTGTCAGTCGCCGTCGCCCACCGCTCGAGACGTCAACCAGGAAGACGTGAGTGCGTCGGTCTCCGACGTAGCCGCGACCGTCCATCTTGTAGTCGATCCGCCGCGTCACTCGGACGCTCGGTGCGCCGGGTTTCGGGCCCAGCTCTTCCGGATCGTCGGGGTCGTAGTCGGTCGTGTACGCGAGTCTGGCGCCGTCGGGTGACCACGCAAGCTCGTCGACGCCGAACATGTGGCAGGTGATCTCCCTTGGTGCTGCGTCAGCGGTGGCGGGTAACACCCAAATGGCCGTGCCATCGTCGACGTCAGCCGTCACGGCCAAGTCCGTTCCGTCCGGCGACCACCGCGCACCGCTGGCTGACTGGCCAGCCGGCGTCAAAGCCTCGGGTTCTCCGCCTTCAACCGTTCGGAGCCACACCCGGCTGCGGCGACGTTTGGTTTCGCCGTCCACCGTCGACAGCGTGTAGGCGATGCGGCTCCCATCCGGCGAGATCTGCGGATCGCTCGGCACCGAGAGGCCGTAAGCGAGCATCAGGGGGGTCAGGGGGGTACTCAACGACCGGCTCCCGTCACTAGACATGCTGCGAGTTGAGGCTCGCGGCGCGAGCGTATTGCAGAATACTGTTCTGTCGTGAGCCCTGTGATGCACAAAGGTTCCCTTGCGTCCGGATCCAAGTTTCTTGTGCACGTGCCAGCGCACTGGAACGGAATCCTCCTGCTGTACAGCCGCGGGCTGCCGCTGCCCGTCGGGGAGGCGCCGTGGTCGGCCGACGACCCGCTCTTTGCGGGATTGCTCAACGAGGGTTATGCGATAGCCGGCACCGGCGGCACCGGCTTTTGGCCGCTCGAGGAGACGTTTGCCAACCAGAGCGAGCTGCTGGACACGTTTGCCAACCTCGTCGAGGCGCCGAAGGAGACGATCGCTTGGGGCTTCTCGATCGGGGGCATCACAACCGCGGGCCTCGTCCAGCTGATGCCGGATCGCCTGTCTGGAGCGCTTCCACTGTGCGGCAACCTCGCGGGTGCCGTTGGCGTTCACAATCGCGAGCTCGACATCGCCTTCGTCTTCAAGACGCTTCTGGCGCCCGATTCCCCGCTCGATCTGGTGCGCATCTCGTCCCCGGGACAGAACCTCGAACTCGCAACGTCCATCCTGGAGCAGGCTCAGCGCAGCGCGGAGGGACGAGCGCGGCTCGCGCTCTCGGCGGCGATCGGCAACATCCCCGGGTGGTACGACCCTGCCTCCCCTGAGCCGGCAGCCGATGACTTCACCAAGCAGCAGGAGAACCAGTTTTGCTGGTATGACGAGGTCGGCATCCTCGTGTTCTTCGCCCTCCGGGCCCAGGTCGAGCGAAGGGCGGGCGGCAACCCCTCGTGGAACGTTGGCGTCGATTACCAGGCCCGGCTGACCTCCTCGATCAACTCGCAGCAGGTGTACTGGCTTTACCGAACCGCGAAACTCGAGCTGGAAGCCGACCTTGCGGCTCTGAGCCGTGGTCATCGGATCGAGCCGGAGCCGGACGCGGTTCGCTACCTTGAGCAGCACATCGTCTTCTCCGGCAATCTCCAAGGCACGCCGGTGCTTGCCCTGCATACCTCCGGAGACGGACTGGTCACTCCGGACAATGAGCAGGCGTACGCCGACGTGGTGGACTGGGCAGGCGGCAACCACTTATTGAGACAGCTCTACCTCCGTCGTGGGGGACACTGCACACACACCACGGCAGAGGTGGTCACCGCCCTGCGGGCACTTGTAGATCGGATCGAGACGAATCGCTGGCCCGATCTCGACCCCGATGAACTCAACGCAGCAACCTCATCTCTCGCACCGGAACTCATGGTGTCCAGGACCGGGGACATGGCTGCCCCAGCCTACTTTTCCTTCGTGCCGCCCGTTTTTCCTAGGCCGTATGACGTGCGGTCCAGCAACACTGTCAGGAACAGCTTGTCCCCAGGAGGCTGAGTGCATGGACCAGATCCAGTTGCTGACTGTGGACACGGTGACGATCACGACCCTGATCGACAACGTCATTGACGTCTTCATGCCGGCGCAGGGACCCGCCACCCGTTTCACCGACGGCTCGTCACCGGGGAGGACGTCGGCCGGCACCCTGGAGGGTGGCGAGGTTGCGGATCACCCCCGCACGGAGCACGGGTTTTCGGCGCTGGTCGAGGTCTGCAGCGGCGGCCGGAAGGCCCAGATGCTTTTCGACGCCGGCCGCACTCCCGACGGTCTCGCGCATAACATCAAAGTCTTAGGGATCGACCCCGCAGGCATCGAAGCTGTGGTTCTCAGCCACGGACACTTCGATCACACCACAGGGCTCGACGGTTTCACCCGCATGCTTGGCCGATCCAACCTGCCCGTGGTTATACACCCGGAGTTCTGGAATCGGCGTCGCGTCACGTTTCCTGGCCGAGAGCCGTGGGAGCTACCCTCCACGAGCAGGTCGGCGCTTGAGGCAGTCGGCTTCGACATCATCGAGGACCGACAACCGTCGTTCCTGCTGCACGACTCGGTCCTGGTGACGGGTGAGGTCGACCGCACGAACCACTTCGAACTCGGCTTCCCCATACAAGAAGTGCGGCGCGGACGACGGTGGGAGCCGGATCCCTTGGTACTCGACGACCAGGCGGTCGTGCTGCACGTCCGCGACCTAGGTCTGGTCGTGATGACCGGATGTGGTCACGCCGGCGTGGTCAACACAGTCGCGTACGCGCAACGGCTCACCGGCGTCGAGCAGGTCCACGCCATTATCGGCGGCTTCCACCTCAACGGGCCGATCTACGAGCCGCTCATCCCCAAGGTCTGCAAGGCCTTCAAGCGGTTCGCACCCGACGTCATCGTGCCTGCACATTGCACTGGCTGGCGGGCCACTCACCGACTCGCCGCCGCGTTCCCCCAAGCGTTCGTGCCCAACAGCGTCGGCACTCGGTTCCACCTCGGTACGCCGACTACCGAGACGGGCTAGCGCTTCAGGCAGAGCGGCGCGCCGGCAACGTCGCTCGTCGGAGACACGGTCGCGAAGCGGTCCTTGATGTGACCGGTACCCCGTCTTGCGCCAGAACGAGAATCTGCTATAAAGAAACCGCATGACCAGCGCCACCCGGTGGGCGAGGAGGAGGCACCATGAGGGGTGGAAAAGACGAGCTCCGGCCGCTAGACAACCCGTGGACCGCACGCCTCCTCGCGACCACACTCACCCGGCGCGAACTGTTCGCCCGCGCGGGCGTAGGCGGCGCGATGCTGGCCATGCCGACCCTGTTGGCTGCGTGCAGCAGCGATACCGAGAGCAGCAGCACGTCCCCCACAGAGATTGAAACGCTCGAGTGGGGCGCCACCGGCATTCGCGCCCTCGACTACGCGCACTCCTTCGACGTGCAGACCGGCGTCCCGCTGGCGATCTCGATCGAGTCCCTACTCACTTTTGACAACGACACCCGGCTCCAACCGCTGCTCGCGGAGTCATGGTCGCAGCCTGACCCCCTCAGCTACGTCTTCCAGCTGCGTTCCGGCGTCACGTTCTGGGACGGCACCCCGCTCGAGCCAGAGGACGTCGTGTATTCCCTCGAGCGCCATATGGACCCAGACGTCGCCTCCGAGATGAACTACCTGTTCGCCCGCGTGAAGTCCATCGAGGTGACCGGGCCGTTAGAGGTAACAGTTAACCTGAAGCAGCCGGATCCCTTCTTTGGCTACGGCCAGACCTTCACGTCCATCACCCCGAAGGCGTTCACTGAGCAGCTCGGCGACAAGTTCGGCAGGCCCGGGGAAACCGTGACCACGATGGGTACCGGGCCCTACAAGATCACTGCGTTTCGCGCGGACGACCTCGTTTCCCTGGTGCGCAACGAGAACTACCGCGGAACCGCGCCGCCGGTCAAGACCATCAATGTCAAGATGTTCAGCGACCCACAGACCATGCAACTCGCGATGCGGTCCGGCGACATCGATGGCACATTCCAGGTCCCCGTACCGCAGGTCGAGCAGTGGCGGCAGATCCAAGGAACCACGATCCAGTCGGCACCTGGGTTGAACATCCTGTCTCTGTTCTTCAACGTGACAGTAGAACCGTGGAACGACATCAACGTACGCCGTGCCATGGCCTACTCCCTGGACGGGGAGGGGCTGGTTCAGTCGGTGCTCGGGGGTGAGGCTCAGGTGGCGAACTCACTCGTCCCGCCGGCGCAGTGGGCTTCACTGCTCCCTGAGGCTGAGGTCACGGCCTTCTATGAGGAGCTGCCGCAGTACGGCCT
>JACCZI010000279.1 GCA_013696015.1 Nocardioidaceae bacterium | reverse complement strand
GCCGACGAACGCGACGGCAAACTGCTGGAAGCCGAAGAGGCCCGTGCCCGCTACCTCGCCCGGCTGGTGCTGCGCCGAGCCGGGGACGGCACCACCCGCGGCACCTTTCGCCTCCCCGACGCGCAGGCCGACATGCTCCGCACCTGGTGCGAGGCTGCCACCGCTCCCCGCCGTGGCGGCCTCACGGACACCGACCCCGACACCGACGCCGACGAGCAGGTGCCGTACCCGGTGCGGATGGGCCGAGCCCTCGGCGTCCTTGCCGAACATCTCCCCACCGACGGGTTCTCGCACCACGGGGCGCTCCCCGCCATCGTCACGGTCAACATCGACTACCACAAGCTCCGTGACTGTCTCGGGTCGGCCATGTTGTCCACCGGCACTCCCGTCTCAGCCGGCCAAGCCCGTCGACTGGCCTGCAACACCGGTCTGCTGCCGATGGTGTTCGACGGCAGCTCCGCCATCCTCGATCTCGGCCGCACCGAAAGGCTGTTCGACCGCTACCAGCGGATCGCTCTCGCCACCACCAACCGAGGCTGCATCTGGCCTGGTTGTGACCGGCCCCCCGCCTGGTGCGAAGCGCATCACATCGACCCCTGGGCAGAAGGGGGACGCACCGACATCAAGCGCGGCTGCCTGCTCTGCGTGACCCACCACCACCTTGCCCACAACGGCGAATGGCGCATCACCATGGCCGCCGACGGCATCCCAGAAGTCATTCCACCCGTCCGCATCGACCCACGACAGCGACCCCGACGCCACGCCCGCTTCCGGCGCCGAAGTCCCGGCCCGCATGAGCCGGGGCAGGAGGACCGCGCGCGGCGTGGGAAAGGACAGGTCAGTCGAGGAAGACGGCCACCGCACGCGCGACCGGGCCATGCTGCTCGTACAGCGCCAGGAACTCTCCCGCCTCGTCGAGCAGGGCCACCGGGCCGGGAGCGGGCAGCCGCAGCCGGGACAGGGCACGTCCGTGCCGCACCATGACGGCCTGCGAGGCGTCGACCCGTTGCGTGGCGAAGCACCGTCGCGCCACCTCCGCCAACGACTGCGCCCGCCACTCCTGCTCCAGCTCCTCGACCGTTGTCGCCTCCGCGAGGGTGAAGGTGCCGACGCGGGTCCGGCGCAGCCGGGTGAGATGTCCACCCACCCTCAGGGACCGACCGAGGTCGCGGGCCAGCGCCCGGATGTAGGTGCCGCTCGAGCAGGTCACCGAGATCTCGACGTCCAGGTGGGGCGGCGTGTGGCGCACCTCCTGGACCTCCAGAACATCGATACGCACCGACCGAGGCTGCAGTTCGACCGACTCACCGGCGCGGACCCGGGCGTACGCACGCCGCCCGCCGACCTTGATCGCCGAGACAGCCGACGGCACCTGCATCAGGTCACCGACGAAGCCGGCCGCGGCGGTGGCGATCGCCTCCCGTGCGAGCCCGCTGGCGTCCGTACCGCCCAGGGTCTCCCCGTCGGCGTCATCGGTCGTGGTCGACTCCCCGAGCCGCACGGTGGCGGCGTACGCCTTGTCCGTGGCACTGATGTGGCCGAGCAGACGCGTGGCGCGCTCGATCCCCAGCACGAGCACCCCGGTGGCCATCGGGTCGAGCGTTCCGGCGTGGCCTACCCGGCGGGTGCCGGCGATCCTGCGGACCCGAGTGACGACATCATGGGACGTCCAGCCCCCCGGCTTGTCGACGACGACGACCCCGTCAGGTGTCGGTGCCGTCACGCGGTCGCGCTCTCCTCTGGTCCCTCGTCAACATGGCGGTAAGGCTCGGGCTCTCCGGCGTACTCCGCGTCTCGCGCCAGCCGGGCCACCTCGGCGTCGGACGCGCGCGCGCTTTCGAGCAGGTCCTCGATGTGCCGAGCGTTGTCCGGAATCGCGTCGAGCACGAACTCCAGCGTCGGCGTGTGCCGCATTCCCAGCTGGCGGCCGACCTCGGAGCGAAGCACGCCGGTCGCGCTGGCCAGCGCCGCGGCCGTGGACTCGATGGCCTCCGCACCGCCCAACACGGTGTAGAACACCGTCGCGTGCTGCGTGTCCCCGGTGACCCGGACATCGGTCACGGTGATGAAGCCCAGGCGTGGGTCCTTGATCCGACGCTCGAGCATCTCGGCGACGACAACCTTGACCCGGTCGGCGACTTTGCGGACCCGCTGTGAGCTCATCTGGTGCCTCCTGCGTCGTGGCGCTGCCTGCTCGGCCGCACCGTCGTTCAGTCCTCGTCGGAGCGCAGCCACCGCCGCGCCGACAGCAGCTCGACCTCGGGACGCGCCGCGCACCACCGCTCGACCGCGTCCAAGACGGTCGAGCCGTGACCGGGGTCGCCCGTCGCCAGGGCGACGCCGATCTCGGCCCGCCGGTACAGGTCCTGGTGACCAACCTCGGCTGCCGACACGGCATACCGCCGACCCATCTCGGCCACGATCGGGCGTACCACCCCGCGCTTCTGCTTGAGCGAGGTGACGTCGCCGAGCAACAGGTCGAGGCTCATCGACGCGACGAACATGACGTCTCCCGCTCAGCTCACTCCCGCGGCCGCTCACGCATCTCGAAGGACTCCACGACGTCGTCGATCTTGATGTCGTTGTAGCCGCGCAGTGTCAGGCCGCACTCGAAGCCGTCACGAACCTCTGCGGCGTCATCCTTGAACCGCTTGAGGCTCGCCAGATCGAGGTTGTCGGCCACAACGGCGCCGTCGCGCAGCAGTCGCGCCTTGGCGTTACGGCGGATGATCCCGCTTGTGACCATGCAGCCGGCGATGTTGCCGATCCTCGAGGAACGGAAGACCTCACGGACCTCCGCCTGACCCAGCGTGACCTCCTCGTAGATGGGCTTGAGCATGCCCTTGAGCGCAGCCTCGATGTCGTCGATGGCCTGGTAGATCACCGAGTAGTAGCGGATCTCGACACCCTCGCGGTCGGCCACCTCGGTCGCCTTGCCCTGCGGGCGGACGTTGAAGCCGATCACGATGGCCTCCGAGGCGGCGGCCAGCATGACGTTCGTCTCGGTGATTGCACCGACACCACGGTCGATGACCCGCAGCGACACGTCGTCGCCCACGTCGATCTTGGCGAGGGCGTCCTCGAGCGCCTCCACCGAACCGGAGCCGTCGCCCTTGAGGATCAACAGCAGCTCGTTGGTGCGGCCTTTCTCCATGCTCGACATGAAGTCCTCGAGCGTGCGCCGACCGGTGCGCTGGGCCAGCGCGGCGTTGCGCTGCAGCGCCTCACGCTTGCCGGCCACCTGACGGGCGATCCGGTCGTCGGCGACGACCATGAAGCTGTCACCCGCACCGGGCACCGACGTCAGCCCGAGCACGAGGACCGGACGCGACGGGTCGGCCTGCTCGACGCTGTCGCCGTGCTCGTCGAGCATGGCCCGCACCCTGCCGTACGCCGGACCCGCGACCACGGAGTCGCCGACGCGGAGGGTGCCGCGCTGGATGAGCACCGTCGCCACCGGACCGCGGCCACGGTCGAGGTGTGCCTCGATCGCTAGACCTTCTGCGGCCTGCCGCGGGTTGGCGCGCAGGTCCAGCGCCGCGTCCGCGGTGAGCACGATCGCCTCGAGCAGCTCGTCCAGGCCGGTGCCGGCCCGCGCGGACACGTCGCCGAACATGGTGTCGCCGCCGTATTCCTCGGGCACCAAGCCGTACTCGGTGAGCTGGCCCCGGACCTTGGCCGGGTCGGCGTCCTCCTTGTCGACCTTGTTGACCGCGACGACGATCGGGACACCGGCCGCCTGGGCGTGGTTGAGCGCCTCCACGGTCTGCGGCATCACTCCGTCGTCGGCCGCGACCACCAGCACCGCGATGTCGGTGGCCTGCGCACCACGGGCTCGCATGGCGGTGAACGCCTCATGGCCCGGTGTGTCGATGAACGTAATGCGCCGCTCGGTGCCGTCCACCTCCGTCGCGACCTGGTAGGCGCCGATTTGCTGGGTGATGCCGCCCGCCTCGCCTGCGACGACGTTGGCGTTTCGCAGCGCGTCCAGCAGCTTGGTCTTGCCGTGGTCGACGTGACCCATGACGGTGACTACCGGCGGCCGCGGCATCAGGTCAGCCTCGACGCCCTCGTCCTCACCGAACTCGAGGTCGAACGACTCGAGCAACTCGCGGTCCTCGTCCTCGGGTGAGACCACCTGGATGTCGTAGTTGAGCTCGGTACCGAGCACCTGCAGCGTCTCGTCGTTGACCGACTGGGTGGCGGTCACCATCTCACCGAGGGCGAACAACGCTTGCACCAGCGAGGCCGGGTCGGCGCCGATCTTCTCTGCCAGGTCGGTCAGAGAGGCACCGCGGGCGAGCCGGACGATCTCGCCCTCGCCCTTACGGACGCGGACGCCACCGATCGTCGGCGCCTGCATGTTGTCGAACTCCTGCCGCTTGGCTTTGCGCGACTTGCGACCCTTGCGGGAAGGACCGCCGGGGCGGCCGAAGGCGCCCTGCGTGCCACCGCGGCGGCCACCTGGCCCCGGACGGCCACCGGGCGGACCACTGGGTGGGCCACCAAAACCGGTGCGCGCAGGACCGCGTCCCGGAGCGGCGGTTCCACCGCCGGGCCGGCCACCGGGACCGGCCGGTCGGCCGCGGCCTACGGGACCGCCGGGACCGGGGGCCCACCC
>JACCZI010000263.1 GCA_013696015.1 Nocardioidaceae bacterium | reverse complement strand
TACTGCTTCGCCTGGGCCCGATACCCGCGGGAGTGAGGCGAGCCCAGCTGCCGCTGGCGGTAGCCGTATCGCAGCGACACGCGCGGCGTGTCTGCCATTCGGCTACCCCCACGGCTGAGGGGCGCATGGCGGCCGAATCGATCGAGTAGTCGTACGCTCTGCGCGCTGGCGGTTTGCGTGACGAAGGAGAGTCGATGTCGTTCTCGATCCTGTACGTGTGCACAGGCAACATCTGTCGGTCCCCGCTGGCCGAGCGACTCCTGACGATGCGCCTCGACGCCGCTCTAGGACAGCGCAGCTCTGTCTTCGGGGTGACCAGCGCCGGCACACACGGCTGGGACGGCTCGGAGATGGACCCGGCGGCGGCCAGCCAGCTCAGCCGGCTCGGCGGCGACCCGGCTGGCTTTAAGGGCCGCCAGCTGACCCCGGCATACCTGGAGTCAGCCGACCTGGTACTAACGGCCACCCGAGCGCACCGCCAGCTGGTGCTGAGCGAGCTGCCGCAGGCGCTGCGCCGCACGTTCACGATGACCGAGTTTGCCCACCTCGTCGAGAGCGCGCACACCGGTGACACACCAGTGCCTGCCGACTCACCGGCCGAGCTCGTAGCGTGGGCGGCATCGCGCCGCGGCTCGGCGACACTCGACGACTACGACGTCGCCGACCCGTACGGCGCCTCCACTCGGCTGCATCACGACGTGGCCGACCGGATCTCGGCCTGCGTTGACCAGACCGTCGCGGCCCTGGCGGGAACCGCGCTCAGCGTGTCTCGCTGAGGGCCACGTCCCGCTAGGCCCCCTGCTCCGCCGTCCAGGCGGGTCTCGCCCAGTAGCGCCTAGCGAACCCAGGCTTCCAGCATGGTGCCGGTGAACCAGTCGAATCCGGTCTTGGCCGTCGCTTCGGCCTTCGCGCCGAGCGCGAGGTTGTTGCCGTTGGACACCGAGCCCAGCTTGACTACCGTCTTGGTTCGGCTCCGGCTATCCACCGTGATGGTCACGCCGATGCTTGTCTTGGCGCAGTTGATCTTATGCGTCAGCCCGTCGGCGACATTCTTGGTGTCCTGAATGGCAACCACTACCTTCGCGGCGTCTTTCACGACGCAGCGCGCCCTAGCCGAGCCGTTGACGTTCTTGATCTCCAGCTTGTAGTCGCCACCGGCCGAGCTGGTAATGCCCTTGCGGATGATGTCGTCGGTGTCATTGGTCTCGGGCGGCGCGTCCATCATGATCGTGGCGCCGTAGGAGAAGTCGGCTGACCCTGGGTCCAAAGAGGCGGAGTCAGGGACGATCACCCGGGAGCTGACCCCGTTGAAGACGTAGCCCTCGCCCGTGCCGGTGATGTTGTAGTTCGTGCCGTTGTTGCCGTTCCCTGAGGAGTCGGCGGCAGTAGCCGGTGAGCCCTGCTCATTTAGCTCCCAGTACGCCCGATCGCCGACCGCCGCGGCAGCGGGGGCGGCAACCGCGGCGACGATGGCGGTAGCGGCGGCCAGGGACAAGACAGCCCGGAACATGCCTCGCAACATCAACGAATCCTTCTGTATCAGAGGTCAATCCTCATCCAACCATCTTCGTTGGTCGACACCCAAAAGGTGAGAGGGGCCGGCGGTCGGTATCAGATCCGGTGCAGCACCACGTGAACGAGCTCTCCGCCGTGCGCGACGGCGCTCATGTAGGTGCAGTACGGCTGGCGCCTGCGGTCTGTCGGTGAGCCCGGATTGAGCAGCCGCAGCCCGGTCTGCGCCGTGGTGTCCCACGGGATGTGACTGTGACCGAAGACGAGGACGTCGACGCCGGCGTACTGCTCAGCGCAGCGGCGTTCGCGGCCCCTGGACGCACCAGTCTCGTGGATCACGGCCAGGTGGATCCCGGCCAGCTCCGCACGTGCCACCTCCGGCAGCCGCCGCCGCAACGCCGGCCCGTCGTTGTTGCCGTACACGCCGATCAGCCGGCTCGCCCGCGTCTCCAACGCGTCGAGCAGCGGCTCCTCGACCCAGTCGCCGGCGTGGATGACGACATCGACGTCGTCGACCGCCTGCCACACCTGTGGCGGCAGGTCGCGGGCGCGCTTGGGGATGTGGGTGTCGGCGAGCAGCAGCAGCCTCACCCGAGGGTCGGCTCGTCGCCCCCCACGACATCGCCGCGCTCCCCCTCCTCGGCGACCTCCGGCGGGCCCTCGGTCTCGACCTCCGCCTCGTCCTGGGTCTCCATCAGCGCCAGCAGCCGTGCCTGGTCCTGCGGGGACGGATAACCCCAGCTCTGCTGGTAGCCGTACACCTCGTGCAGGAGCCTGCCCTCGCTGAGGTTCTCCAGGATCTCGACCGAGTCGGACCCGATCAGCGCGGGGTGCTCGACCCCGCAGGCCTCCGAGACCTTGAGCAGGTCGCGTCGCAGCGTCGTGATGTAGTTGGCCGCGCGGACCGACTTCAAGGTCGGGTCGAGCCCATGGACGAGCCACTTGTTCTGCGTCGCGACGCCCGTCGGGCACTCGTCGGTGTGGCACTTCTGGGCCTGGATGCAGCCCACAGCCAGCATCGCCTCGCGGCCGACGTTGACGATGTCGGCGCCGAGGCCGAAGGCGACGATCGCGTTGTCCGGCAGGCCCAGCTTGCCGGCCCCGGTCCACACCACCTGTTCGTGCAGATGGCGCTCGGCGAAGATCGAATACACCCGGGAAAAACCCAGGCGGAACGGCAGCGACACCGCGTCCGTGAAGATCAGCGGCGACGCGCCAGTGCCACCCTCACCGCCATCGATATTGATGAAGTCGACACCCCGACCGGTGGTACGCATCGCATCGGCGAGCTGGTGCCAAAAACCGAGGTCGCCCACCGCGGACTTGATGCCGACCGGCAGGCCGGTCTCGGCGGCGAGCATCTCCACCCAGTCGAGCATGCTGTCGACGTCATGGAACTCCGCGTGGCGCGACGGGCTGATGCAGTCCTTGCCCTCCGGCACCCCGCGGGCGCGGGCGATCTCGGGCGATACCTTCGCAGCCGGCAGCACACCGCCGAGGCCCGGTTTGGCGCCCTGGCTCAGCTTGACCTCCAGCGCGCGGATTGGCGCCCCGGCGACCAGCTCCTGGAGGTGGGGCAGGCTGAAGCGTCCATCCTGGTCACGGCACCCGAAGTACGCGGTGCCGATCTGGTAGATCAGCTCGCCACCGTTGCGGTGGTATAGCGAGACGCCGCCCTCACCGGTGTTCTGCAGGCAGCCGGCTGCCGCCGCACCGCGGTTCAGCGCCTCGATGGCGTTCCCCGACAGGGAGCCGAAGCTCATGCCCGAGATGTTGACGACCGAGTTAGGTCGGAAGGCCAGCCGGCGGCCACGAGCAGCGCCCAGCACTTTCGCGCAGGGCAGCCATGCCTCTTGTCGCGGATGGCCATGCGTGGCATGCGTACGCCCGAAGGTCCGGTGGTGCACGATCACGTTGCCGGAGCTGTGCTCGAGGTCGTTGTCGGTCCCGAAGCCGAAGTAGTTGTTCTCCAGCTTGGCCGAGGCGTACACCCACCGCCGTTGGTCCCGGCTGAAAGGCCGCTCCTCGTCGTTGCCGGCGACGATGTACTGCCGCAGCTCCGGTCCGACCGACTCCAGCCAGAACCGGGCGTGGCCGACCACCGGGAAGTTTCGCAGTATCGCGTGCCGTCGCTGGAGCAGGTCGTGGGCTGCGACCGCGGCCACCGCGGCGACGGGCGCCGCTCCCCATCGCTTCTTCACGGGCGTCAGTCTGCCTCAGCGTTATTGGGCCGAAACAACGCGGCCGCCGCCTGGAACACCGGCAGGGTCTCGGCTTCCCACGTCGCGTCTGGGCCTGACATATAGAGGGCGAAACCACGTGGGTCGGTCACAATGCCGCGGTTGAGCACATGCACCGTGCCGCCGCTGCCCTCCCAAGTGAACTCCCAGTCGGCCGCTGGGAAGCGGTACTCCACCGGGTCGATCCCGATGAGCGAATAGCCGGGCAGCCGCGCCGCCACCCCCGGCTCGGCGTCCAGCCAGGCCTGCTCGGCGCTCGGCCCGGCCTGCGGCTGCTGGTCGATCCGCAGGAACGCCGTTCCGTCGGGTGAGATGTAGTCGACCCGGGTCTCCGCGGCGAGCTGGCGACTCCAGCCGTCGGGGACCGCGACCCTGAAACCCAGCGGGTCGCGCACCAGCGTGTACCCGTCGGGCACGGACGGGCGTGGCGGTGGGCGGGTCGTCTCGGTCGCCGTAGCAGTAGCGGTAGGGGTCGTCTCGGTCGCCGTGGCAGTCTCGTCGGAAGGGTCGCCGCTGGCCTCCGGCCCGCTCCGCGGCCCATTCCCGGCCTTCCGCGTGGTGTCGTCAACGGCCGCGACACCACCCGGGTCGTCGCCGCCGCCCAACTGGTCGGCCAGCACCAGCCCGCCGGCCGCCAGCGCGAGCAGGACAGCGATCATCAGCGCCACAGCCCGCGAGCGGCGGCCCGGCGCCCGCTGCGGCGTCAGCTGGGAGTATGGCTGACCCTCCGAAGGCTCGGTGGGCGGGAC
>JACCZI010000220.1 GCA_013696015.1 Nocardioidaceae bacterium | reverse complement strand
ATCTTGTCCAGCAGCCGCGCCGGATCGCGCTTCACGGCCGCCAGGCGGCGGCGGTTTCGGCGCCGCCAGGTGTCCTCGGCCGCCCGCAGGCGGGTGCGCAGCTCGTCGATGCGCCGCAGGTCTTCGTAGCGCTGTGCGAGCACGGTTGCCAGCGCCTCCACGCCGGCATCGGCGACCGTGGCGTCGGTGACGACGGCGTCGAACTGCTCGGCATCACCGGCCGACTCCCCGAAAATCGTCGGCTCGAGGTCAGCCAGGTCCCCGACCACGTCATAGCCCTGGTCGCGGATCTCCGCGATCATCTGCGCCGACAGCAGGCGGGTGCGCTTGGCGTACCGAGCGGGCAGCTTCACTGCCGGCCCGATCTGCTGCGCCAGCACCCCCTTGGCGAAGTAGCGCTTGGCGAGCCGGTTGTAGCCCTCCTGCCGGTGCACCAGCCGGTCGCCGAGCGCGAGGTTGACCCGCCGCATCAGCTCGGCCTGCGGAGCGCTCAACGAGCTGTTGTCCCGGGCCACGTCGGTGTCGAGGCGCTCCGGGTCGACCCCGATCACCGAGCAGAACCGCTCCAGCAGCAGCCCCGGTGGGGCGCCCGACGGCGGCAGCGTCACGATGTGGACCCGGTCCGGTGAGAGCGGCTTACCCCAGCGTCGTGCGACCTCGGCGATGTCCTGGCTGCGCCAGAACGCGTAGGCCATGTCGGGGTCGTCGAGAACGGTTGCGAGGTAGTCGGCGTACGACGTCCCGACCCGGCGCTTCACGCGCTGCTGCCACCCGGACGGGATCTGACGCGCGAGGTCGCGCGCGGTGATGATGACGTGGACGTCGAAGTCCTCGAACAGGCCGAGGAAGCGATCCACCTGCTCGTAGGTCGACGGCGCCAATAGCTCTTGGGTGAACAGCGCCCGCGGCGTCCTGATGTTCTTCAGCGCGGCCTCGAAGCGCTCGAGGCCGCCGTGTGACCGCGCGGAGTACTGCTTGGCGTCGTGCAACCCCCGAAGGTCCTGCGCAGCGTGGACATGATCCTCGGATCGCCGGCCCGGCAGCGTCAGGCCCTGCTCCTCGCGCAGGTCTCGCTTGGCCTTCCACAGCACGGTCTGCAAGAAGGTCGTGCCGGTCTTGGGGACGCCGACGTGCACGTACATCTCGCGGCGCTCAGTGCTCACGCAGCGCATCATCGCCTACGGCGTGCCGGAGCGTCCAGGCGACGCGGCCGTGCCCCACCGTCGCTCCGCGGGCACAGCCGCTCAGCCGTCGCGGGGTGGCGGCTGGTCGGCCTTGACGGCGCCGCGGGAGCCCATCGGCTCGGCCGGGCCCGTGGTGGTGTCGCGGGCGGTCTGACCCTCCGCCTCGGAGTTGATCTCCGCGCCGAGGAGCACGACGAGTGCGGTGATCCAGAACCACAGCAGCAGCACCACCACGCCGGCGAGGCTGCCGTACGTCTTGTTGTAGCTACCGAAGTTGTTGACGTACAACGAGAAGCCGATCGAGGCGACGATCCACAGCAGCGTGGCGATCACCGCGCCGGGGGTCGCCCAGCGCACCTTCGGGGCATCGCGGTGAGGCCCGATGCGGTAGAGCAGCGCCAGCGCGACCAGCATGATCACGACCAGAGCCAGGAAGCGGCCAATCGCGATGAAGATCGTGGCGACGATGCCCAGCCCCAGCTGGTCGAGCACGATGGGGACCACCGCGACGATGCCCACCGTCACTGCGATGAAGAGCAGGAAGCCAAGGGTCATCAAGATGGCCAGTCCGCGCTTCTTGGCGAAGTTGCGGGTGTCGTTCTCCTCGTAGGCGATGTTGACGGCCTCCACCAGACCGGCGATCCCCGCCGACGCGCTCCACAGCGCCAGCGCGACGCTGAAGATCAGGCCGAAGGACAGGCCCCCACCACCCTTGGCGATGTTCTCCATCTGGGTGGTGAGCAGATCCTGGGCACTGTCGGGCAGCCCTGATGCGAAAGACCCGACCTGCTCCTGCACCTGCGCGGGGTCGGTGACCAGGCCGTAGATCAGCACCGCCGCGATCAGGCCGGGGAACAGCGCCAGGAACCACGCGTACGCGACGCCGCCGGCGATGAGGGTCAGGTGGTCTTTACCCATCTCCTTGTAGGCCCGCTTGCTGACCTGGACCCAGCCCTTGAACGGGATCTCGCGCGGCTTGTCGGCCTGCGCGCCTGGCACCGGTCGGTCGAGCTTGGCGTTGTGGGAGGCCATCGGGCTCCTTGAGGGTGCGACATCAGTAGGGCTTCGGGTACCCCGGCTGCACAGCGCTCACACATCGGTACGCGCCATGCCGTCGCCGACGGTCGTGGCTGCCGCACTCCGGCGTGACCCCGGGTGCACCTGATGCCGGGCTCCTACTACGGTCGGATCATGGCAGCCAAAAAGAGCGCATCGCGCAAGTCCCGGCCGGCGAGACCGGCACGTCCGGCCGAGGGCGGTTACACCGTGCCAGGCATCTCGCGGGCGGACGGGCACCACGTGGCCGAAATCCTGCAGAAGCGGCTCCACTCCCTCAACGACCTCGCCCTGACGCTGAAGCACGTCCATTGGAACGTGGTTGGGCCTCACTTCATCGGGGTGCACGAGATGATCGACCCGCACGTCGTCGAGGTACGGGACATGGTCGACGAGACCGCCGAGCGGATGGCGACGCTCGGCGTTTCACCGGCCGGGACTCCGGGGGCGATCGTCGCCGGCCGGGATTGGGACGACTACCGCCTCGGGCGGGCCACCACCAACGAGCACCTCGGGGCGCTCGACATCGTCTATGAGGGACTGGTCGCCGACCACCGCGAGGCGATGGAGCGCGTCTCCGAGACCGACTCGGTCACCGAGGACATGCTCATCGCCCAGGTCGCCAAGCTCGAGCTGTTCCAGTGGTTCGTGCGCGCCCACCTCGAGAGCACCGCCGGGGACTTGTCGACGTCAGGCGCCCAGGACGAGAAGGGCGCGTCGCAGCGGGCCTCGCGGGCGGCCAAGAAGCGGGGCTGATCAAGCCCACGGACCACACGTCGAGCCGGAAGTCCGGCTCCACGTGGCTGACCATGCTGTGCAGACCCAGCAGCGCCGCCAGCTCGGCGTGCACCTCGTCGCCGTTGCTCGGTGCCTCGGCGAAGCCGTGTCGCCAGTGAACCGCGACCAGGTGGCCACCCGACGTGAGGCCCCCGTCCGGCTGCCCGTTACCTCGTTGCGAGTGCGCGGCGAGGCGCTGGTACACCCTGCCGCGGTCGGGTATGGCCAGGAAGTACAGCACCTCCGAGAGCACCACAAGGTCGAACGCGCCGTCCGGCCACCGGTCGGGGATGGCGGCCGCGGCGATGTCTACGTGCGCGTCGGGCACCCGCGATCGAGCCTGCTCGACGGCGCGGGCGGCGATGTCCCAGGCGACGAGCCGGTCACACCGCTTCGCCAGGGCCGGCGGTCAGGACGCCCATCGCGCATCCCGGCTCGAACCCGCGGGCGTACGAGCGGTTCGGAAGGGCTGCCAGCGTCAACGCGTACTTGCGCTGTTCGTACCACCGGCTCGTCAGCCCCCATGGGTCGTCGGTACCGGCGTACAGCTGATCGAAGTAGTCGCTGGAGGTCACCCGCCCCATCATCGACGCTGCCCGAGAGGGGTGCGCGCGGTCCCACGCTGCAGAACAGACCGAGGGCCGGCTGGGGGTGGGTCGCCGGCCCTCGGGACGCGACGTCGGCGCAGGCTGCGCGGGTCGCGGTCTTGCCCGATGGTGGTCCTCGCCGGTGAACCAGAGCATGGCCGCTGCGTGACAAGTCGTTGAACGCTGCGAGCCTGCTCGTGCCCTCGGCGAGGCGTGCGGGCGCGACGGACGCTTACGGCTGTGAGTCGGCGCTCGTCGCAGCCGCGCCATAGCGGGGGACGGCGATCTGTTGTCCGATCTGCAGCTCGCCGGTCGTCGGCAGCGCGTTGAGCTCGGCGATCTCGTGCACCGTGTCGCCGACGTTGCCGGTGGGGTTAGCACGGCTCGCGATGACCCACAGTGTCTCGCCCGGTTGCACGACAACGGTCCGCACCGGCACCGGGTGACCGGAGGTGAACGTGGCCGCCACGGTCGTGGAGACCGCGACCAGCGCCACCAGGAACACTGCGAACAGCGCCACGAACACCGCGAGCCGACCGCGGCGCGTGAGCCGCGCCGCCGATCCGCCGCCCGCCGTCCGGCTCTCATCCCGTGCCGTCGTGACCGTACTCATTGGAGTCCTCCCTCGTTGCGCCAACGAAGACTGTCTATCGCCGACCACCGACAGTCTGCGATGCCGCCGGAGGGATGACTCGAATTCCTGTTCGATCGAACACATGTACGAAGTAGAGCACGCCGCACCGGCAATCGACAACTCTGCGGTGCCTGCGATGCGGTGACGGGGCCGTGGCGGTCGCTACGCGGTGACCAGCAGACTCGTGAGGTACATAATCAGCAGACCGGCGGTGATTCCGCCGATGGTGGCCGGGCTGAGTGCCTGCCCAGAGCGGGCTCGCAGGGCGGGTGCGATCTGGACGATCACTTGGGCGATCGCGCCGACTCCGACTCCGAGCAAAAGGGCGGACAACTCGGCGTTGTTCACCGCCGCACCGAGCATGGCACCGAGGATCGCTGGGCCGCCTGCGAGCAGACCGAGCGCGGCGAGTTGGACGAGCGAGGGACGCTGCTGCGCCAGCGGCGCCACGATAGCGATGCCCTCGGTGGTGTTGTGCAACGCGAACCCGATCACCAGGAACGCTCCGAGCGCCAGCTCGCCGACGGCGTAGGCGGACCCGATCGCGAGGCCTTCCCCGAGGTTGTGCAGCCCGATCCCGACCGCGATCATGACGGCGAGCCGCAACCCGGCCGCCCCCTCGGCCCCCGAACGGTCTCGCCGGGTCCGCAAGATGCGGTCGACGGCGGTGAGCGCCAGGAACGCCAGCCCGGCGCCGAGGACGACCAGGGAGGGACCACCGAAAGCACCACCGGAGCGCCCGCCCAGCTCGATCGCTTCGATGCTGCTGTCGAGGGCCAGGAAGGCAAGCAGGCCGACGGTCAGCGCCAGCAACACCCGCACCGCGTTGGGCCCGACCCGCCGCAGCACCGGCAGAACCATCATGCCCAGCGCGATGGGGATGATCCCGACGTAGGTGCCCAGCAGTGCCATCAATCCGAGGACTCCGCCGGGGGCGGGGGTGGCCACCGCGGCGGGGATCTCGTGCTCGATGACCACACCGGTGGAGGTGAGCAGGGAGATGAGGTAGGGCTGGCCGTCCTGCCAGGGATAGTCCAGCCGCACGGTGGTGGTGTCGAGCCGGTTGATCGGGTCCGTGCCGCCGCTGAAGTCGACGTATCCGTCGTTGACGAACGCCTGGGCGATCTGCACCGGGTCCGGTCCGATGTTGCGCAAGGTCAGTTCGATCACGCCGGGGAGCACTACGGCTCGTTCCACTGCGACGTCCTCGACCGGGGGCCCGTTCCTCTCGGGGAGCGATTCGCCGCCGAGCAGGGCCAACGCGACCAGCACCGAGGCAATGCTCGCCACCGCGGCCAACGCCAGCGCCCACACGGGGAGCCGAGCGGTCCCCCGAGGCTCGGTTACACCGGAGTCGCTCCCCCGTGGGTCGGTGACGTCGCGGTCAGTGGTACTAGGGTCGGCGGTCATCAGTCGGTGACCTCGAAGAATCCCATCCAGCCCAGATCGGCGAACTCGGTTTTGTGCGCGTGGAACATGTACTGCCCGAGATGGGGAAAGCGCACCTCGCAGATGCCGCGCTGACCCTGCCCGAGCACGACGGTGTCGGTGAAGTCGACCGGCGTCAGCCGGGTGCCGGTCGGGTAGTAGTCGAAGAAGTTGCCGTGCAGGTGGAAGCTGTTGATCGGGTCGTACTCCAAGGTGTTGACCAGGTAGATCCGGACCAGCTCGCCGCGGCGTACCTGCACCGGTTCGTGCATGTAGTGAAACGGGATGCCGTTGACCGCGTAGAGCTGGTTGCCTTCGCCGTCGAAGGTTGTGTTGTAGCCGTGCATGACCATCACCAGCTCGTCGGCGGGTGGGCGGTCTTGGGGCGGGTCGATGATGAACGTGCCGTACATGCCGCGAGCGATGTGTTCGGCGAGCGGCCCGACATGACAGTGGTAGAGATGCAACCCAAACGGCTCGGCGTCGAAGGTGTACGTGAAGCTCTCCCCGGGCGATATCACTCCACGCCCAACCATGGGTACCCCGTCCATCTCGGCCGGGTGGATCCCGTGGAAGTGCATGGTGTGCGGATGCGCGGAGTCGTTGACGAATCGCACCCGCAGCAGGTCGCCCTGACGGCAGCGCAGCGTCGGACCGGGGATCCGGGAGTTGAACGTCCAGGCGGGAAAGCGAACCCCGGGCGCCACCTCGATGTCTCTATCGGTGGCGAACACGTCCCACTCGCGCACCGTCCGGCCCTCGGGTGTCACCGACACCCGGCCGTAGTCGAAGTCTCGCAGGATTTGAGTGGGATGGAAGCCGTTCGCGGCGTGGTCGACTGCGCCACCCGCGCGGAAGGTGGGACCGTTGAGCCCCCCGC
>JACCZI010000108.1 GCA_013696015.1 Nocardioidaceae bacterium | reverse complement strand
ATCACCGGTTCAAGCCGTTGCATGTCTTCGTCGAAGCACACCACATAGCTCAGCCCCCAACGCTCGCGCCGTTGGATGAGCGCCTCGACCATCTGTCCGGTGTCGCCGACTAGTGCGAACGGCGAGGAGGCAAGAGTGCCGGGATCCAGGTGGCCGAGGTCGGGGCGCTGATGGGCGGAGCCTCCGATCCCGAAGAGCAGGACGCTGCGCTCGAGTGGGCAAGTGCGAGCGTTGACGACGAGATGTTGCTCGAGCCAGCCGATGCGCGTCTCCATCCAAGCTTCCGTGATGCCCGATGAATCGAGTCCTCCCTCGGGGAGCGCCTGGGGCACAAACCCGATGATGTCGGCGTGTTGCGCGGCCAAACCCACCATTCGTCGACCCCCACCACCGACGAGTAGCGGCACCGGTTGTTGCACGGTCCGGGGTGAACCCAGAAGGCCCCGCACCCGGTAGTGCTCACCTCGATGATCCACGGTCTCGCCGGCAAGAAGCGCTCGAACGATTCCAAGGGCCTCCTCGAACCGTGACACACGGACGCCGGGAGGATCGAACCTGACCCCGGCCGCCACATACTCGACCTTTGACCAGCCCGCACCAATGCCGAGCTCAAGTCGTCCACCGGAGAGAACATCGATGGTCGCGGCCTCCTTGGCCAACAACGCTGGCGGCCGGAAGTCGTTGTTGTACACGTAGCTCCCGATCCGCAGCTCGGTCGTGACAGCAGCTGCCGCCATGAGCAGCGGACCGCACGCCATCGGGTTCACGTAGTGATCCGCCACTAACAGCGTCGAGAACCCTGTCCCCTCAACGCGACGAGCCAGGTCCGTCCACGCCCGCCGGTCATAGTGACCCGTGAACACCACTCCGAAGCGAAAGGGCAGCACCGCGACACTCTGCCCGCTAAGGGCGGAACCTGCGCTGTACTTGTTCGTCACCAGACTGTCGCCAACGGCCGTCCTTGTCCCGCTCCAGGTTCATAGATGATGTCGGAGCCAGGCTCACGACCTCTCGCGCTGCGAGCGAATCGTGCTGCGGTCCGAACTTGGCGGAGGCGAGTTCCTCGGTGCGCACGAGACGAGGGTCGTGCCCCGAAGCCTCGAAACAGCTGACCGTCAAGTGGTCACCTGCCCCCGGCCTTGGCGTGCGATCACAGGCCCTAGCGGGAGCGTGGACGGTTCGCCTTCTCGTGGAACATGGCGAGGTCCGCCTGGTGTAGGGCTTCGGTGGGGGACGAGGCTTGTCGCAAGGACTGGTAGCCGCAGCTGGCACCGAGGCCTTCCGAGACCGTCGCCACCTCGCCCGCCAAGATCTCGCCGAGGCGATCGCAGAATCCGATCGCAGCGGCCTCCCCGCCACAACGGATGAGCACGACCCCGAACTCGTCGCCACCCAACCGGCCGCACACGTCGGTGTCGCGAGCGACGCGTTCAAGCGCAGCGCCGACCACTCGGAGCAGGTCGTCGCCAGCAGCATGCCCATGGGCGTCGTTCACCGCTTTGAAGCCGTCCAGATCCACCATGACGACGTAGGAGTCGATTCCGTCGCGTTGGGTCAGCAGCCACTCGCGCTGCAGCACGGCGTCGAAGGACCGCCGGTTGAGCAGACCAGTGAGCGGGTCGTGGTGGGCGAGCAGGCTCAACGCCTGCTGCGCCGCTCGCAGACGCGTGATGTCATGGCAGGACACGACCAGGCCGTGCACGACCGGATCGTTGAGCAGCGACACGATGCTCAACTCCATAGGGACATAGGTGCCGTCGGACCGGGCGAGGTTCACCTCCGCTGTGGCGGCGACACCGCCAGCGTCGGAGGCCTCCACCGCACGCGACACCGCAGCGGCGAACAGCGGCCGATCCTCAGGCGCGATCAGGTTGGCAAGAGGGCTTCCCCACACGTCCTCCGGGTCGTAGCCGAGAAGCCGTGTCACCGCCGCAGTCGTGGACTCGACTGTGCCGTCGGCGTCGAGGAGCACCGTCATCCCAGCGGCGTGATGGACGATGGCCCGGAAACGACTCACGTCATCGCCCGCCACCTCCCAACGCCGCCGCTCGGTGAGATCTCTCAACACCAAAGCCGAATAGCCACCATCCATGCTGGCACCCAACAGCTCCATGAGGCGCCACCCGGACCTCGACCTCACCCGCAACTCGATGGGCGTCCCGGCCCGCTTGCCCTGCACTGATTCCAGTGACGCGGCAGCAAGCCCAAGATCGTCAGGATGAACGAGTTCAAAGCTCGAACGACCCACCCAGGTGGCGGGATCGTCACCGCTCAGATCAGCGGCCGCCCTGTTGGCCCACACCACGAGGCCGAGGCGGTCGAGAACGACAACAACGTCCGGCAGGGCGTCAAAGACGGCATCCAGTTGTCGACCGTGTAAGCCCTCGAATGCTCCCACGGCGGCCATCCCAACCGGTATCGGCTCCAAACGCTCAATTCCTGAGGTTTGTCCCACCGCCAATCGTATGGCAGGTACAGCACGGTGCGCGCCATAACACAGCTCTGCGTCCTTCTCCGCCCGACGCCGAGGCCACATCACTCCCGACCTCGATGCCCACCGGAACAGTTCGCCCGATATGGGCGGTGGCTGCTTCTGGCAGTTATGCCGCTATGCCGACGGGCCACGGGTCGAGAGCCGGCGCTGGACGAAACTGAGCGGGGGGGCGTTAGATTCGGGCCATGGCAGACGATTTCTCGACCGACGTGGCACAAGACGGTGACGCGACCGTCATCCACGTCAGGGGTGAGATCGACCTCGCGACCTGTGAACGACTGCGAGATGCCATCGAACCCCATCTCGGCCCGGCGCAGACGATCGTCCTGGATCTCTCGGGCGTCGCGTTCATGGACTCGTCCTGTATGGATCTCCTCGTGCAGGCGCGGGGACGACTGACGAGCGACGGTGGGTCGCTTGTCCTACGCAATCCCTCCAATTCTGCGCGGCTGGTCCTCGCCGCCTCACAAGCCGAGGATCTCATCGAGGCCGACTCGGAAGTCCACCGTCCCGATTCAAACTGACCCACGCGGGCGCTGTGCGTTGGTGGTGACGCGCGCCGTGAGCGAGGTGTGGAGATGCGCCGTCGCCGGTCCTCTCCGCACTGCGCGTCGGTGCCGTCGGCGTTCGAGGGGTTCAGTTCCCGCCTGAGGTCGTCCACAGAACCCCGCCTACAGGCCGGTGCACCGTCGCGCCGAACCTTCTTCGTGGTCTATTTCACGACAGGAATGGGGAACCGGGGTCAATAGCTGGACGCCTGTTCGGTCATGACAAGACATGAGGAGCTTTCATGCGAGTAGATGACCGGCGACTCGGTGAGCTGATCACCGAGTCACAAGATCTCCAGGTCGATGCGCTCCGCACGGCCAAAGAGACCCGACCGGCGTTGGTGGAGCTGTCACACCGCTCCACCACCCCGGATCCCGACGTGGTGACCCGCTTCAACACCGAACGCCGTCGCATCTTGCGCAACGGTGGTCTCGGCGCGGGTGCCCTGGCTGCTCGTGGCTTGCTCGGCACCGCCTTCGGTAGCGCGGTGATGGGCATCGTGGCCCGACCGGCCGCCGCTCAGGAAGACGTGTCGATCATGATCTTCCAGACGGCGTCGTCGCTGGAGATCCTGGCCGTGGCCGCCTACGAGGCCGCCCTCGGACTGCCCTTCTTCGGGGACAACGCGGTGGTCAAGACCTTCGCCGAGACCACGATGATGCAGCACGCCGAGCACAACAAGGCGTTCCAGGCCCAGGCCGAGTCCCGCGGAGGCGAGGCGCGGACCACGCCGAGCGACCGGTACGCACCCGTGGTGGCGGAAGCCACCCCGGGCCTGGTCGACTACGCGGCGGTGGTGGCTCTGGCCTCCACTCTCGAAGAGGTCGCCCAGGACACCTACATCGCCAACCTGTCGCTGTTGCCCGCTGACGAGTCCCGTCAGCTCATGGCCAGCGTGCTGGCTGTCGAGACCCAGCACCTGGCCACCCTCCGGGCCGTGGGTGCACTGCTCGAAGGCGGAGCCCCCGAGCTCATCGCCATCCCCACCGACCTGGCCGCCCTCCCGGCG
>JACCZI010000148.1 GCA_013696015.1 Nocardioidaceae bacterium | reverse complement strand
CCGACGATGCCCGCGCCGATGACCACGACCCGCGCGGCGCTTGGGGCCGACGCCATGGCTACTCCTTGTGTTGCGTACTAAGAAACTCGATGCACTATGCGAGACAACGCCAGGATCGGCCGTGCCTCCACCCCTTGTCAACCACCCGGGCAACCGCCTGCCTCTATCCCATGTTCACCTGGGATACGGGCCATTGGAGTGACCAGCTCAGGTCAGCTGGGCATCCAGGCCTGGACCTTGTCCGGGTTGTCGGCGATCCACTGGTCGGCCGCGTCCTCGGCGCTCATTCCCTCATCGGCGATGTATGCCGCGACCTGGTTCTGGTCCTGGTTGGTCCATTCGAAGTTCTTGACCAAGTCGATTGACGGCTCACCCGAGTCCATCCATTCCGTGGACACGATTTTCTTCAGAGGCGTCACCGGGTAATCGCAGTCGACATCCGACTCATCGTCCTGACAGCCATCCTCATACGGCGGG
The DNA here is from genome assembly GCA_013696015.1 of Nocardioidaceae bacterium. Classification (GTDB taxonomy): domain Bacteria; phylum Actinomycetota; class Actinomycetes; order Propionibacteriales; family Nocardioidaceae; genus JACCYJ01. Next base: position 9,283 of record JACCZI010000148.1, on the reverse strand, counting down.
AGCTCCACCCTGACCAGCGGGACCTCGGCGAACAGCCACTGCGGTTCGTAGAAGTACCCGATGAGCCACTCCTTGTTTTCTTCGGCCTTCTGGAACGCCGCGATCGAAGCGGCCTCGCTGCCGGAGAACACGACCTTGAAGTCCAGACCCAGGTTTTCGACTATCGCCTCGTCGAACTGCACGTACGACGGGTCTGCACCGAGAAACTGGCCTTGGCCCCCCGATTCCGAGGTCGCGAACTCGGAGGCGTAGTTGTTGAGGTTCTCCCAGTTGGTGATATCCGGATACTCCTCGGCCAGCCACGGCGGCACGTACCAGCCGATGATGCCTTCGTTCCCGTTCGGGCCAGCATCCGCCGCGGTGCCGTCGCCAGACTCGGCGAAGTACTGCTTCTCGAGGTCTTCGTGACCCCAGTCCTCGATGATCACGTCTACTTCACCGCTGCCGAAGCCTGCCCAGGAGATCTCCTCCTTGGTCTTCACGTAGTTGACCGTGCAACCGAGTTCTTCCTCGGCGACCCTACCGACCACCGTGACACTGGCCTCCATCCCCACCCACGGGTTGACGGCAAGGTTGAGGTCACCGCACTCGGCCGCTGCCGAGTCCGTGCCTCCGGAGGCCGCCGGTGTGTCTTGCTCGATGTCACCGCTGCCGCAGGCCGACAGCACGAGCGCCATGCTCGCCATAACCCCGACAGAGGCCGTCTGCCTCGCTTTGCTGGCTCTCTTCATGCTGTCCTCTTTCATTTCGGTTACGTGGTGTATGAGTTCATGGCATCAGATCGCCCCGCTGATCGGCCGCCTGGTGAGTATGTCGTTGTTTCGCTGCTGTCGCTCGACCGCGCCGCGTGCGAAACGGTCGAGCATGATGCCGAGCAGCACGATGCATCCTGCGGCAGCAATGCCCTTGCCGAAGTACTGCGACTGCGAGAAGCCGAGGACGGAGTCGTAGCCGAGGGCTCCAGCTCCGACGAGGCCACCGATGACGACAACCGAGAGTACGTAGAGCAATCCTTGGTTGACGGCCAGGACCACGTTGCCCCGAGCCATCGGCAGCTGGACCTTGGTGATGACCTGCCAGGCAGTCGAACCACTTGATACTGCGGCCTCAACCGTGGTAGCCGACACGCGGGCGATCCCGTCCGCGACCAGCTTGATGGCAATCGGGGCGGCGTAGATGACACCGGCAACAATCGCGGTGAACCGGGTCGGTCCGAACAGCAGCAGCGTGGGGATCAGGTAGACGAAGGCGGGCATCACCTGGGCTGCATCCAGAACCGGTCTCAGCACCAGGTCGACACCTGGGCGTCGGGCCATCGCGACTCCCAGCACAAGCGCGAGGATCATGACGATCAACGCGCCGACCAGCGTCATCGTCAACGTGATCATGGAGTCGTTCCACAGATCACTGAGGTACAGCCCAGTCAGGCAGACCACCGTGATCAGGGCCGGCCTGAGACCGGAAACAACCAGTGCCAGCATCGTGAGCGCGACTGCGGTGACGTACCACGGCGAATTCGCGATCAGGTCCTGCAGCGGGTTGAGCAGGAAAGTGCTCACCACGTCCTTGATCGCGGTGGTCCAAGCGTCGAAGGTCGATGTGAACCAGTCGGCGAACGACTGCACCTTCATCGCCATCTCGCGTCCGATGGCGGGCCCAAGGGCGGACTCGGGGAACTCCGCGAGCTTCAGGTATGTCCGCGAGTAGTAGACGCACACCAAGGCGACAGCCCCGGTGACCGCCAGCACTATGCGGTGTCGGCGAGGGTCGAACGTTCCGCTACGGGCCAGCTTCTCACCATGCACACTCGCGGCCGTGGTGGTGCGGTCGAGCATGATCGCCATGATGACGATGCACAGGCCGGAGACGAAGGCGTTGCCGGTTTGTTGCCCCGTGAGTGCATCCAGCACCGGCCCGCCGAGCCCCGGCATGTTGATAAAGCCGCCAATGATGACGATAGCCAGGGCGGCCAACGTGGTCTGGTTGATGCCGACGACTATGGTGCTCTTTGCCATCGGCAGCTCTACCTTGCGCAACCGCTGCCAGCGTGTCTGCCCCACCGAGTCGGTGGCCTCCACCGTCGTGCCGGACACCGAACGGATGCCGTGCGCCGCGATCCGTACGACCGGCGGCGTGCAGTAGATGACGGTCGCAACGACACCCGCCGGAATGCCCAGACCGAAGAAGAGGAACACCGGCAGAAGGTAGTTGAACGACGGCATCGTCTGGAGCAGGTCGAGCACCGGCGCAACGACCGCCGTGACCCGGGTGCTCTTCGCCATGAGGACCGCCAGTGGCAGACCGACAACGAGCGCGACGGCCACGGAGAAGAACGTGATGATGAGTGTGTCCATGCTGTCTTCCCAGTAACCGAGCAGCCCGAACGCCAGGAACGACCCGAGCACCAGGAGGGCGATACGCCAGCCGGCGACAGCGAACCCCACCCAGCTTGCGACAGCCACCACCCCGAACCAGCCAATCTCCGGCACCGGGCGGGGCGGGGCCGGCTCTGACACCAGCTCTTGCAGCCACGTTCCGACGGCCTCGATCTGGTCGGCGATCCATCCCGTGAACTGCATGAACGCGTTGTCGTCGCGGCCGGCGATCAGGTCAGACTTCCACTGGCTCATCGAGTCGTGTAGCCCGGTCTTGGCTTGGCCGGGCAGGATCAGAGTGTCCTGCCCGCGCATGACGGCCCAGACCAGAACCCAGATGCCGAGGACGAAGAGTGCCTGTCCCCAGCGGGGAACACGACGCAGACCTACTTTGGTGCCAGGACCCACCACGTCGCGGGTCGTCGCGGTGGCGGTCATGCCGGCGCACCCTCTTCGGCGACCACGACGCGCAGAATTGCGTCGTCGTCGACGATGCCAATGACCTGGCCGTTCTCGACCACGCGAACCGGGTGGGCTGACGCCAGGGCAGCTCGGGCCGCCTGCCGGACGATCGTGTCAGGTGACATCACCGGCCCCTCGTCCGAGTCACTCGGTCTCGGCTCGCGCATGACGTACCGCAGCGTAAGAACGTGTGATCGCGGGACGTCGCTGACGAAGTCGCGGACGTAGTCGTCTGCTGGCTGTGCCACGACCTCGGCTGGAGTACCGATCTGCACCACGGCACCGTCTCTCATGATGAGGATCCGGTCGCCGAGCTTGAGGGCCTCCTGCAAGTCGTGGGTGACGAAAACCATGGTCTTTCCGACCTCTTCGTGGAGCCGGATGACCTCCTTCTGCATGTCCCGGCGGATAAGCGGGTCAAGCGCCGAGAACGGCTCGTCGAAGAGCATCACGCTGGGGTCAACGGCGAGCGCCCGAGCGAGGCCGACCCGCTGTTGCATGCCTCCGGAGAGCTGGTCCGGATACGAGCGCTCATAACCCGTGAGCCCCACCAGGTCGACCATCTCCTTGGCCCTTGCGTGTCGCTCCTTCTTCTTGGCGCCGCGGATCTCCAACCCGTACGCCACGTTGTCGATCACCTGGCGGTGCGGCAGCAGACCGAAGTGCTGGAACACCATCGACACGTGGGTGCGTCGCAGCTCGCGCAGTCGCGTGTCCGACATGTCGCGCACATCTTCACCGTCAAGCAGCACTTCACCGGCCGTCGGCTCGATGAGCCGGGTCAGGCAGCGTATGAGCGTCGACTTGCCCGAGCCCGACAGGCCCATGACCACGAACACCTCGCCGGGGGCGACGTCGAACGACACGTCATTGACCGCCACCGTGCAGCCGGTGCGTGTCATCAGCTCCGACCGTGACAGGGTGGCTTCGGGGCTACCGACGATCTGCTCCGCCTTGGGTCCGAACACCTTCCAGAGTGCCCGAACCGAGACGGCGGCGTTGGTTGCGTCGTGTCCATTTGTCAGCCGTTGGGACGCCTCGTGCTCAGCGGTGGTGCTCATCGACGCTCTCCCTACGCATGGCCGGGCTACTCGAGGAGCACGTCGACGACCCGTCTCGGAAGCGGTAGTACGGGACGTCGAGCGGGCCGAGCGGCGTGTTCCCGGCGATCCGGTCGGCGGCCTTCTCGGCCAGCATCATCACCGGAGCGTAGATGTTGCCGTTGGTCACGGACGGCATCGCCGAGGCGTCGACCACCCGCAGCCCGCTCATGCCATGGACCTCCATCGTGGTCGGGTCGATCACTGAGGTCTCGTCCACGCCCATCTTGGCAGTACACGACGGGTGCAGAGCAGTCTCGGCGTCGCGGGCCACCCAGTCGAGGATCTGCGCGGTGGTGTCGACGGTAGAACCGGGAGAGAGTTCCCCGGCGTCGAACACGGCGAAGGCCGGCTGTGCCAGGATGCGCCGCGCGACCCGGATCGCCTCGACCCACTCCCGCCGGTCCTGTTCGGTGGACAGGTAGTTGAACCGCAGCGCCGGGTGCTGGGACGGGTCGGTCGAGGTGATCTCCACGCTCCCCCGCGCGTCGGAGTACATGGGCCCGACGTGGACCTGGTAGCCGTGCTCACTTGCCGGTTGTGAGCCGTCGTACCGGATGGCGATCGGCAGGAAGTGGAACATCAGGTTCGGGTAGTCGACGTCGTCGTTGCTGCGGACGAAACCTCCGCCCTCGAAGTGGTTGGTGGCGCCGGGGCCACTGCGCAGGAACAGCCACTCGGCACCGATCCGCGGCCGGTGCCGCCAACGCATTCCCGGAGCGATCGAGACCGGCTGCCGGCTGGCGTGCTGAACGTAGACCTCCAGGTGGTCCTGCAGGTTGTCGCCGACGCCCGGCAGGTCGGCAACTACGTCAATGCCGAGGCCGCGCAGGTGCGCGGCTCGTCCGACGCCGGAGAGCTGCAGCAGCTGGGGGGTGTTGATGGCGCCGCCACACAAGATGACCTCGCCCGCGTTCACGCTGCGGTGCAGCCGGCCGGCTCGTACGTAGTCGACACCGACCGCCCGCCGACCCTGGAAGCGGATCCTGGTCGCGGTGGCAAGCGTCTCCACGCGCAGGTTGTCCCGCCCGCGTACCGGGTGGAGGTAGGCCCGGGACGCGCTGAGCCGACGCCCCCGGTGAACGTTGCGGTCGAAGGGCGCGAAGCCTTCCTGGCGGTAGCCGTTGACGTCGTCGGTCAGCGGGTACCCGGCCTGCTGGGCGGCCTCGAAGAACGCTCCGAACAGCGGACCGGTCGCCGGGCCACGCTCCAGGATCAGGGGTCCGCTGCCGCCCCGCCAGGCGTCGGCACCGGCCAGACAGGTCTCCATGCGCTTGAAGTAGGGCAGGCAGTGGGCGTAGTCCCACTCCTTCATCCCGGGCTCGGCTGCCCAGCGCTCGAAGTCGAGCGGGTTGCCGCGCTGGAAGATCATCCCGTTGATGCTGCTGGAGCCGCCGAGCACCTTGCCGCGGGCGTGGGAGATGCGCCGGCCGCCCATGTGTGGCTCGGGTTCGGACGTGTAGCGCCAGTCGTAGAGCCGGCTGCCGATGGGGAACGGCAGTGCGGCCGGCATGTGGATGAACGGGTCGAGGCGGAAGTCCGAGCGCCCCGCCTCCAGCACCAGCACCGAGGTGTCCGGGCTCGACGACAACCGGTTTGCCAGGACGCAGCCGGCGGAGCCCCCACCGATGATGACGATGTCGTACCGCTTCTCGGTCATCGGGCATCGTCTGGTGTGCGCGGACCGAACCAGCCTTGCGGCTGCGGCCGTACGTTGTGCCAGATGTGCTTGGTCTCCTGGTACTCCTCGAGACCGGCGTGGCCCAGCTCGCGGCCGACTCCGGACTGCTTGTAGCCGCCCCACTCCGCCTGGGGGACGTACGGGTGGTAGTCGTTGATCCAAACCGTGCCCATCCGCAGCCGCACGGCGACGCGCTCCGCGCGACCCGCGTCGGAGGTCCACACCGCGCCGGCCAGGCCGTAGATGCTGTCGTTGGCGAGGCGTACGGCATCGTCCTCGTCGGTGAACGTCTCCACGGTGAGCACCGGGCCGAACGACTCGTCGGCCACCACGCGCATCCCGCTGCGACAGTCGTCGAGGATGGTGGGCAGGTAGTAGAAGCCCTCGGCCAGCTCTGGCCGGTCGGGGCGACGGCCGCCGCAGCGCAGCGTTGCTCCCTCGGCGAGCCCGGCGGCGACGTACGCCTCGACCTTCTCGCGGTGCGCCGCCGAGATGAGCGGTCCGGTCTCGGCCTGCTCGTCAAACGGTCCACCCAGCCGGATCTGCTTGGCCCGCGCCACAAGCTCGGCCACGAACTCGTCGTGGATCGACTCCTCCACCACCAGCCGCGCACCGGCCGAGCACACCTGGCCGGAGTGCAGAAACACCGCGGTGAGCGCGAGGTCGAGGGCAGTCTCGCGGCCGGCATCGGCGAAGACCAGGTTGGGGTTCTTGCCACCGAGCTCGAGGGCGACCCGCTTGACCGTCGCCGCTGCCGACGCCATCACCGCTCGACCGGTGACCAGGCCACCGGTGAACGACACCAGGTCGACCTCCGGTGCCGACGTCAGCGTCGGGCCAACCTCGACACCCGATCCCAAGACCAGGTTGGCCACACCGGAGGGCAGGCCGGCCTTCTCCAGGTGGTGCAGCAGCAGAATCGCGGTCGACGGCGTCAGCTCACTGGGCTTGAGCACGAACGTGTTCCCGGCGGCAAGCGCGGGGGCCACCTTCCACGCCGTCTGCAGGAGCGGGTAGTTCCAGGGTGTGATCAGCGAGCACACCCCGATCGGCTCTCGCACCACGCGGCTCACGACGTCGCGGCGACCGGGGTCGACGACACGGCCGGCGCCGTCGCCGGCGAGACCGGCGAAGTGGCGGAACACCGCGACGACGTCGTCGACGTCGTACTCCGCCTCCACGATCCGCTTGCCGGTGTCGAGCGACTCGGCGCGGGCCACGTCGCCCTTGGCGGCCTCGATCAGGTCGGCGACCCGGTGCAGCAGCGCGCCGCGTGCCGGCGCCGGCGTCCCTGGCCACTCACCGGAGTCGAAGGCGGCCCGAGCAGCCGCGACCGCATCAAGAGCGTCGTCTCGATCGGCCTCGGAGACGGTGGCCACGACGGTGCCGTCGGCCGGGCAGCGGATCTCTCGCGTCGCACCGGATCGTGCGTCTCGCCAGGTCCCGCCGATCGACAGCTCCGGCAACCCCGCCCCCTTTCGGACGGTCAGCAGTGCCCCGGCTTCCCGGTTCGTTGCATGTGGCGCAACAACTCCCTGCACTGCGCAACAGCATCGTCCGCCGTGCGGCAAGCGTCAAGGACAGTTACCAACTCTTAGCCGTCGGGCTGGCGCGCCACCCCAGGCGGGTCGAGATCGATGCCGCCGTGCGCTTGGTGTTGTCGACGATGCCGTCTAGCCGGTCGGAGTCGAGACGGAAGGTGGGTCCGGACACCGATACCGAGGCGATGACGTCACCGTGGAAGTCGCGCACGGGCGCCGCCACTGCGGTCAGGCCGACCTCGAACTCGTCCACGGCGACCGCATGGCCCTCAGCCCGGACGGCGGCGAGCACGGCCAGCAGCCCTTTCATCGCGGTGATGGTTTCAGCGGTGTACGCGCGCAGCGGTCGTCGCACGATGCGGGCGACCTCGCTGTCAGGCAGACCGGAGAGCAACACCTTGCCGTTGGACGTCGCATGCAGCGGGATGCGCTGCCCGACCCAGTTGTGCGACTGGAGCGCCGACGAGCCGCTCACTTGGTCGAGGTAGAGCGCCAGACCATCGGACAGGATGGCCAGGTTGACGGTCTCGTTGGTCTGGGCAGCGAGCGCTCGGCACAGTGGCCGGGACTCCTGGACCAGGTCGAGACTGGCGGTGGTGGCGCCGGCCAGGTGGAGGATGCCCATCCCGAGGCGGTACTTGCCGCGTTCGGAGTTCTGCTCGACGAGCCCGCGCTTCTCCAGGGCGGCCACCAACCGGAACGCGGTCGACTTGTGCACCCCCAGCTTGCGGGCGATGTCGGTCACACCGGCCTCGCCGGCATCGGCCAGGACCTCCAAGACGGTGATGGCCCGGTCGACTGACTGCACGGTGCTCTGCGCACCCGCAGCGGCCGCGTTGCTCATGTCGCAACGCTAATGCACGTTCGGCAACACCCCGCCAGCCGATGTGCGCTCGGCCCCGCGGCACACCAGCGCATCTGCGCCACACGGGCGGTCAGGCACTCCCCGGCGACGGGTGGTCAGTCGCCGAGCTCGGCGCGGCGCCGGGTGACGTACTCCTCGAGCTCGGCGCCGATGGCCTCGTCCAACGGCGGCTGCTCGTACTCGTCGAGCCGCTTGCGCCACACCGCCTCGGCGCGGGCCGCCGTGTCGAGGCTGCCGCCCCTCATCCACCTCTCGTAGTTGTCCGACGAGGACAGGAACGGCCGCCGGAAGCAGGTACGGAAGCGCTCCAGCGTGTGCATGGCGCCCAGGAAGTGCCCGCCCGAGCCGACCTCGACATGCGCGTCGAAGGCGAGCGACGCCTCGTCGATCTCCAGCGGGGTGAACTCCGTCTGCAGCATCTCGACGATCTCGGCGTCGATGATGAACTTCTCGTAGCCCGCCACCAGACCTCCCTCGAGCCAGCCAGCCGTGTGCATGACCCAGTTGGTGCCGGCCAGGAACGTGGGCAGCAGCGTCATCAGCGACTCGTACCCGGCTTGCGCGTCGGGGACCTGGCTGGACGTCAGGCCGCCGCCGGTACGGAAGGGCAGCCCGAAGTGCCGCGCGATCTGCCCTGTGCACAGCAGACCGATCCCAGACTCCGGCGTGCCGAAGGTCGGCGACCCCGACTGCATGTCGATGTTGGACAGGAACGAGCCGAAGATGATCGGTGCCCCCGGCCGGATCAGCTGCGTCAGCGCGATCCCCGACAGCGCCTCGGCGATCTGCTGCACCAACGCCGCCGGGATGGTCACCGGCGACATCGCGCCCATCAGGATGAACGGCGTGACCACCACCGGCTGGGCGGCCTCGACGTACTCGAACATCGCGTCGAGCATCCGGTCGTCCCAGCGCAGTGGTGAGTTGCAGTTGATCAGCGAGATCGACACCGGGTTGGCCTCGATGGCCTCGCGGCCGCCGAAGAGGATCTCCCCCATGGCGATCGTGTCGCGGGCGTTGACGCCGGAGACCACGTTGCCCATGTAGATCTTGTCGGTCAGGGTCTGGAGCGCGTACGTCATGTCGAGGTGCCGGCTGTCGAGCGGGGTGTCGTTGGGTTCGCAGATCACGCCGCCGGCGGAGTCGAGAACGTCGAAGGACTGCGCCAGCCGGGTGAAGTTGCGGAAGTCCTGCATGGTCGCCTCGCGGCGTACCTCGCCCTCACGCACGAACGGCGGGCCGTAGACCGCGCCGAACGC
>JACCZI010000147.1 GCA_013696015.1 Nocardioidaceae bacterium | reverse complement strand
TTCCCGGACGGCTCAGCGATGCTCAAGTGCGCCGAGGTCAGCAGGACGCTGTGTTCGACGGCATGCGTGCAGAGGAAGTCACCGGCACGCTTCAGGTACGCCGCCGCGTCGTTAGTCGACTGCACCTGCAGGCTCATGCCCCATCGTCTCGAACCGAGCGCCTGCGGGCCAGCGACTATCGCCGTTGGTTTGACCCCCGTCGCCGGCGCCGGCGCACCGGGCGCACCGCCTCCCGCGAGGTGGCGCGCAGCCGGTCGACGGCCTGCACGGCAGGGGGCCGTGACTGCTGCTGCTCCCGCTGCCGGTCTTGCTGCCGGACCCGTTCCTCGATGTCGATCTCGCGCAGGATCCGCGCCACGTTGGCCAGGAGGACGCCGTCCAGCTCCCACCGGACGCCATCAACGGCGTCATCGCGCCGGTCGATCAGCAGCAGCTCGGTCAGGCGTACCCGCGCCTCCCCGACCGCCTCCAACGCCTGCGCCAGCCGCTGCGCCTGTGCCCCCACCTCGCCTTCGGCCTCCTCGCGGACGAGCCGACCGAAGGCCGACACGGCGTCGGCGAGGTCCTGCAGCAGCACCGCGAGGACCTCTCGGGTCGGCTCGGGGTACGGCTCGCCTTCGGCGGAGCGGCTGCGGTCCACCATGGCACGGCACAGGCTGCGCAGCGAGACGCTGGAGTGCTCGAGGGCATCCAGACCGCTGGTCAGCAGCGGAGCCGGATCCATGGTGCCGAGCGCCCGCACGTTGAGCCGCCGGCTTTCGTCAGCCTCCTCGAGCACCCGGTCCACGCGGCCGACCCGGCGAGACAGCGAACGGGCCCCCTCCAGCCATTCGGTGGCCCGTTCGGTATTGACGCCGTCGCCGATTTGGACCGCCATCCGTCGCAGCAGGTCGGCCATCTCATCCGCCTGATGCTCGACGGCCTCTCCAGCGGTGCGCGATTGCACCGGTCCCGGCAGCAGCAGCATGTAGAGCACGCCGACGGCGGCTCCCAGAAGCGTCTCGAAGATCCGCGCCTCCGTCTTGTTCTCCGCACCTCCGATCGAGAGCACGAGCATGGCGCTGATGGGCACCTCGAGCAGGTGCTCCCGTAGTCGCAGCAGCTGGCCCACCACGATCCCTGCGGCGACGAGCGCGGCCAGGCTCCACCAGGTCAGCTCGACGAGGTCGGCGAAGAGCGCCGCGACGACGACACCGACGACGACGCTGGCAATCCGGCGGATCCCGGTCGTGAGGGTGCTGAAGAGGGTGACCTGGACGACCAGCAGCGCAGTCAGCGGAGCCAGCACCGAGCGGCCGCTCGGGAGCAGCCAGCGCGCCACCAGGTATGCCACGACCGCAGCGCCCGTGAGGCGCAGCGCGCGGGTCAGCGCCGTGGCGCCCCGGTCCCTAAGGCGCTGCACCGTGCGTGCTAACAGCTGCCGCACCTCGGTCGACGCGTGATCCAGCATGTCGCGACCGTACGCCGCCGGCCCGTGGGTCCTACGCTGCCGGGCAGCCCTGCGAAGGAGGCGGCGATGTCAGGTCCACGGGCGTGGCTGGCACGAGCGGTCACCGCCGCCGAACACGCCCTCGACCGGCGTATCGGAGCCGCGCTGCGGAACCGAAGCGACTGGGCGGCCACCGTGGTGCCGTACCACGGTCACGGCACGAGCACGCTGGTCCGGGTCCGCGCTCGGGTGGTCGTGCGCCGCCGGCGTTCGCTGCGGCGCGGCGGCCCGGCCGCGACGCTCCTGACCGGCCTGAGCCACTACCTCAGCGCGGAGGTTGCGGGTGAGCCGGTGACGGTGAGGGTCGCCGACCAGGAGTGGCGGGGACACTCCGACGCCGAGGGGTACGTGGACGCCACTCTCCAGGTCAGCGACCTGTTCCCCGGGTGGCACGACGTGACGTTTCGCCTGGCCGAGCCGGGTGAGCCGTCCACCGAGGTAGCAGGCAGGGTGTTGGTCGTCGACCCGGAGGCCCGGCTCGGGCTGGTGAGCGACATGGACGACACGATCATCCACACCGGGCTGACCCGGCTGCGCGAGGCCGTCCGCACCACGCTGCTCGTCGCCGAGGAGGAGCGAGTCCCCATCGCGGGTGCGGCCGAGCTGTACGCGGCACTGGTGGTCGGTGACGGCGGTCGGGCGCCGGTGTTCTACGTCTCGACGGGCGCCTGGAACCTGCACAGCGTGCTCGAGCGCTTCCTGATCCGGCACCGGTTCCCCACCGGCCCGATGGTGATGACCGACTGGGGTCCCGGCGGCCGCTGGCTGTTTCGCGAAGGCAGCGTCGACTTCAAGTCGCGCACGATCATCGCGCTGATGGCCGAGCACCCCCGGCTGCGCTGGGTGCTCGTCGGTGACAGTGGGCAGCACGACCCGGAGGCGTACGCGGCGGTGGTCCGTGCCCGGCCGGGTCGGGTCCACGCCGTCTACATCCGTGAGGTGCTTCCGCAGTCACCGCTGCGGGGCCACCACGTACGCACGCTGGCGGCCGAGCTCGAGCGGCTGGGCACCCCGATGCTGCTGATCGGCGACAGCGCGGCAGCGGCCGAACACGCGCACGGCCTCGGCCTGCTCGACGCCGCGCAGGTGGACGACGTGCGCCGCGGCGTGGCGGCGGGGTAAAGACGCGGAACGCCGCGAATCGGTATCGTCTCGGCTCGTGCACAACAGGACGTACGGGCTCTCGGTCGCGATGGCGGCCGGCATGGCGTTCGTGGCGGTCCTCGTCTCGCTCGTCTACGACCTGCCGCTGCACGACCCGGACTCCGTCGCCGGGCCGACGTACCTCCGTCTGCCCGCCATCATCGCGATCTGCTTCCTGACCGACGTGCTGCCGCGGGCTGTCCGCCGCGTGCGCGGCGTCAACGGGCTGGCAACCGCGTTCGTGGCTGTGGTGCGTGAGCGGTGGGACCGCTCCCGGGTTCAGCTCGTCGTTGTCGGGCTGGGCAGCTGGTACGTGACCTACGTAGCCTTCCGCAACCTCAAGAGCATGCTGCCGCTGGTGCGGGACGGCCTGTGGGACTCGACGTTCGCCGATCTGGACAAGGCGTTGACCCTCGGGCACGACCCGGCGGCGCTGCTGCACGACCTGCTGGGCCGCGGGTTCGCCGCGCATCTCATGTCGTTCGTCTACATCGCGTGGCTCGTCTTCATCCCGATCAGCCTGGCGGCGGCGCTGGTGTGGACCCGCGACGTGCGGCGCGGCATGTGGTACATCACCGCGGTCGGTGTCGACTGGGTCCTCGGCGTCACGGTCTACTACCTGTTCCCGACGCTCGGACCGATCTATGCCGAGCCCTGGGTGTTCGCGGGCTTGGCGGAGACACCGAACTCACGGTTGGCGGCGCTGATGCTCGACGAGCGGGCCGAGGTGATCGCCGACCCTGCCGCGACCGACATCGTGCAGAACATCGCCGCCTTCGCATCGCTGCACGTCGCGATCACGGTCACCGCCGTGCTCATCGCCGAACGGGTGGGACTGGCGGCCTGGATGCGACGTGGGCTGTGGGCGTTCCTGGGTCTGACCGTGCTGGCCACGGTCTACCTCGGCTGGCACTACCTCATGGACGCCTTCGGTGGCTTCATCATCGGCGCCATTGCGATGTACGTCGCTGCCATCGCCACCGGCAACACCGAGCGGGTACGACGGCGCCGCAGCGTGGTCGAGCGGGAGCCGGTGGCCTCTCAGGTGGGTACCTGAACCCGTGTCGTCGTCATCAGCTGCCAGACCCGGTACGCGGTCCACAGCTTGAGTCCGAGCTGCGCCACCGCGATCGCCAACGCCAGCAGCGGACGGCCGGCGCCGACCGCGATCACCACCGCGACCGTGTTGGTCACCTTGGCCAGTGGGGACCAGTTGACCAACCACACCTGCCGGTCGACCGTGTGGAAGTAGTTGTAGCTGAGCAGCGGCCAGTGCAGGAACGACAGTGACGCCATGCAGTCCACCACCATAAACTGCACAAGGAACACCGTGACCGCCGGCCACAGCTCCGGTCGTAGCGAGATGAGCCCGCCCGCGAGGATCGCGCAGCTGGCCCTGTCACCGACGAGGTCGAACACCGCACCGGATCGCGTCTCCTGGCCGAGCACACGGGCCAGCCAGCCGTCTGCGATGTCGCCGATCCAGTAGATCGCGTACGCCACCACGAGCAGGAGCGCGCTGCGTTGGGCGAGAGCGGCGGCGCCGACACCGATCGCGGCGATCGTGCGGACGGCGGTGATGGCGTTGGGCCACGAGAGCAGCGGCAGCTGCCCCCGCGACATCCGGGCCGCAGGCGGATGCGACTCGGTCTGGGCCCCGGTGCGTGAAATCGCACCGAGGCCCATGCGTTCAGCCTCGACGCTTCTGCACCGAGCGTCAAACTCGAGGACACTGGCACTGCTCCGCGGCCGGACTGGTTAGTATCGCCAGGTGACGATGAAATCCTTCCAGCCTGATGCGACGATCTTTGACCCACCGCCCATCAACGAGTCAGTGGCCCTGGCACCCGCCGCTGCGCTCTTTCACAGCCTGGCGGACCCGACCAGACTCGCGATCCTGCGTCACCTGGCTCTGGGCGAACACCGGGTGGTGGACCTCACGGCGCACCTGGGCTTGGCGCAGAGCACCGTATCTGCCCACCTGGCCTGCCTGGCGTCGTGCGGCCTGAGCCGGTCCCGTCCTCATGGCCGGGCGTCACTGTGGTCGTTGACCACGCAATCCCAGCTGCTGAGCCTGTTGGCTGCTGCCGAACGCCTGCTGGACGTTACCGGCGACGCAGTGGCCCTGTGCCCGCTGTCCGCACCGCGGGATCCCGAGTGACCTCCTCCCGCGCGGTGCCCGACCTGGGGTCCGGCCTCGACGTTGCGACCGAGACCGATGCTGCACGACGGCTCCGGCTCGGGCGCCGGGCACAGCTGCTCGCGGGGACGTCGGTGACGTACAACGTCATTGAGGCGGGAATCGCCATCACGGCCGGTACCGTCGCCGGCTCCGTCGCGCTGCTGTCCTTCGGTCTCAGCTCGGTCGTCGAGGTCAGCTCCGGCCTGATCATCTTGTGGCAGTTTCGCCACCCCCTCCCCGAGTTTCGCGAGCGACGCGCGCTGCGCCTCCTGGCGATCTCGTTCATCGTCTTGGGACTGTTCGTGACCGTGCAGTCGGTTCGGACGCTGGTTGGCGACGAACAGCCGGCCGCATCGCCCGTGGGAGTTGGTCTGGCGATGGTGTCGCTGTGCGTCATGCCCGTCCTGTCGTGGGCGCAGCGCCGTACCGGCAAGAGGTTGGGATCCAACGCGGTGGTCGCCGACAGCACGCAGACTCGCCTGTGCAGCTATCTGTCCGCCGTGCTGCTGGGTGGTCTGCTGGCAAACGCCCTGCTGGGCTGGTCCTGGGCCGACCCGGTCGCCGCCTTGGTGATCGCCGCCATCGCGTTTCGGGAAGGCGCGACGGCCTGGAAGGGCGAAGGCTGCTGCGGAGGATGCGCGACCGCGCCTTCCGAGGCCGTGGGCGCTGCGCCTGTGACGCGAATCTGATGGGCACCGGCCACAGCCACGGCGCCACGGCAGCTGCCGGACATCGAACCCGGTTGGTCGCGGTGCTCGCCATTACGGCGGTAGTGCTGGTCGTCCAGGTGGTCGGCGGCCTGTGGTCGGGCTCCCTGGCACTGCTGGCCGACGCCGGGCACATGGCCGCCGACACCGCCGGTATTGCGGCCGCTCTCATCGCCACCAGCCTGGCGGCACGGCCCGCAACCTCAGCACGCACCTACGGCCTGCAGCGCGCGGAGATCCTGGCCGCGTTCGGCAACGCGCTGCTGATCGGCTGGGTCGCGCTGTGGGTTCTCGTCGAGGCGGTACGCCGGTGGAACGCCCCTGGCGAGATCGACACCGGCGTGATGCTGACCATCGCGCTCGTCGGTGCGGCGGCAAACACCGTTGGATTACTACTGCTTCGACCAGGGCAGCAGGAGTCGCTCAACGTACGCGGCGCTTACCTGGAGCTGTTCGGCGATCTGCTCGGCTCTGTCGCAGTGATCGTCGCCGCCGTGGTGATCGCCACGACTGGCTATACCCGCGCCGATGCCGTCGCATCCGCTGCGATCGCACTCATGATCCTGCCGCGGGCGTGGCGGCTGCTGCGCGATGTCCTCGACGTCCTGCTGGAGGCGACACCACGAGGCGTCGACCTGGCCCACGTACGTGCGCACATCTGCGCAGTCCGTGGCGTCGTCGACGTCCACGACCTGCACGCATGGACCATCACCAGCGGCGTCCCCGTGTTGTCGGCGCACGTCGTCGTCGACGCCGAGTGCATCG
>JACCZI010000142.1 GCA_013696015.1 Nocardioidaceae bacterium | reverse complement strand
ACCTTGGGCCGACCGGTGACGGCCCGGGCAAGACGGATGGCCCACCGGTTGGCGTCCGTGGCGGTCAGCGCAAAACTCCACCGACTCGGCCCGAAGCGGCGGGTGAGCTCGGCGCCCACCCACTCGGCGTCCTCCGTCGGCAGCATCGCGGTTGCCCCGCCCAGCTCGACCAGGCGCCGATGAACGGCGGCGACGGTCGGCTCGGGCGAGTGCCCGGCCATCGCGCCGGTGTCGCCCAGCGCGAAGTCCACGTAGGTGTGCCCGTCGACGTCGGTGACCCGTGCTCCGCGTGCTCCCGCCAGGTAGACCGGGAAGCCTCCAGCTGCGAGATTCATCCACGTCATGGGCACCCGCCCGAACAGATGCTCCGCCTGCGCGTACGCGGCAGCCGAGCGCGGGTTGCGCCGGCGATGCGTCTCCCGCTCGCGCCGAGTGAGGAACGCCAGCCGATCCCGATCGATCATGCGGGCCGCCTTCTGGGACAGACAGTTGGGGCGGGCATCCCGCCCCGAGCGCTAACTAGAGGCCACCGGGCGCGTCGCCCTTCTGGACGTCCTCCAGCATGCGAGCCGCGTCCCAGACCAACGTCTCGCGAGCACTCGAGGCGACGACGTGTTGAAGTGCTTTCACCATCACCACGAACTCGTGAGCAGTCATGACGACGATCTTGCAACCATCGACTCTCTCCGCCATGTGCCGCTCCCCTCAGCTGCCCACCGACTCAGCGTGACGGTACCCCGACTGTCGGACAGGTGTGGCTGATTCAGGATTTATTGCCCGCACTCGTGCCGCCGCGATCCATGTTCAAGGACGCGCGCCAGAGCCTCGGCGGCCAGGACCCCGGCCGGCTCGGTGGCGTCGAGCCGGTGAACATGATTCAGCTGCGGCAGCCAACGCTGATAGGCACCGATCTGGCTGGCGATCGCCGAAGCACCGATCATGTCCCCCGGCTTTCGCGCCAGGGCCACGTCGGGCGGGATGTCGAGGTAGAAGACCATGTCCGCGGCCGGGATGAACGTCCTGGCCAACCAACGCTGCACGCGCAGATCACTGCCTGCATACGCGAAGTCCAACGTGGCGAAGGCGTCTGCGACGTGCCGATCGAAGAGAACCACTCCCCTGGTCTCGGCATACTGACGGCGCAGCCCCGCGACGAACATGGCGGTGATCAGGACAGACCACACCCAGCCGACAATCCCCTGGCGAGAGCGGAGTGCGGCCTCGGGGTCCGTGGCAATCACGCCTATGCCCGGCCGTGGATCCATGCCTAGCAACCGCTTTGCGCGTTGGGCGAGGGTTGCCACCCAGCCCAACCCCATGCCGGGACGCAGCCACACCCGGCTCACCGGGACGCCGCCGCTGGTGAGGTCGCGAGCAAGGCCGTCCATGAGAGTCGTCTTGCCGGCGCCGTCCACTCCGCTGCAGGCCACGACCATTCTGTTGCCCCGGGACGGACGGGACAGCGCCACGGGGGCAGGTAGCCGTCGGCCGCTGGTCCACTTGACCAGCTCACGGCCTCCCAGTCCCGTCTCGACATCGGCGGCGGCTCGCACCACGTCAGAAGCGGTGGGAAAGGCGGCGCCCTGACGCAGCAGCGCCCGTAGCTCCAGCACTTCGCGCAATCGCACCTCGTGCCGCTGCAGCGCCCTCTCAATGACGCCTGCTACGGGGTCACCCGCCTCACCGACCTTGATGCTCACGCCGGACAGGACACGTCCGTCGGAGACCACCATCCAGTGCCCAGACCCTGCTTCACCGATGTTGTCGAGCAAGCGGTCCACGCCGAGCCAACCGCGCTCGCGCAGCTGCTCAGCAGTGGGCTCGGATCGCACGTAAGCCTCGAAGACGTCGGTCCAGGCGGCACCCAACGGCGAACACACCAGACCGTCGGGCAGCAACAGATCGCTGAGCACCTCGGTCACGAGCTGGTACGCGAGCTCGCGGTCCGAGGCTTGTTCGGCTGTGGGTACGCCGTTGCGGGTGAGATGACTCCGGGAGCTGGCTGCAAGCAGATCCCCGTCAGCGTCGATCACTCTGTCCTCTTGTGCACCGCGGAGGCGATCCGCAGCAGAGTTGGGAGTGGGTCGGTGACGCTCTCGATGCTATGAGCCGTGCCGGGTCGCGGCACCATGCGCCGCAGAGCTTGACGCGTCGTGATCTCACCCAGGGCTCTGGCCCGAGCCAGATGTCGGAGGTCTCCCTCCAGCCATCGGTAGCAGACTCCAATGCGGCCGCGAACCAGCGCACCTTGCCGGCCACGAGCCGCGTCAGCGGCGATCGCTGGCAGGTTGGCACCTGCTGCGACCGCCAACGAAACGGACCCGAAGACTCGTGGGTTGACGTCCAACAGGTAGTCGCCGACGAACTGCGCCTGGAAGATCCCGTCGTGTTCGGACAGCAAGGCCAGGAGTGGCGCTTCCAGAGCACGATCAGGCTCTACCGTCACCGCGGCCGAGCCGACCCCCGCTCCGGGAGGCCACAGTCGCAGGTACCGCTGGTGGGAGAGCGCAAGGAACTCACCGCCCCAGACCACGCCGGTGACGGCACGCAACGAGTCCGTGATGTACGGCTGGACGATCACATCACCGTCAGCATTGGGAAGCTGCGCCACCTGCGCCACGGAGTCGACTCGACGAGCCTGCACGTCGTCTTGGCCCAGCTTGACGGCCGACTTCACCACGATGGGAAAGGACTGGGTCTCCGCATCCCCACGGAGGGCGTTGACCGACTCGTAGATGCGACCGGGCACCACGGCAAGACCGGCCTCCCGAGCACGATCAGCCAACACGCCTTTGTGTACGAGCTTCGCCCCACTGGTCCCCAGCGCCAGCAACGCCACATCGCTGGCCGGCAGCACGGTCAGGTAGTCGCCGTTCCGCAGTTCCCGGTGCAGGGCTGCCGCATAGTCGTCGGTGCTCGCCTCCGGCAGCTGGACGCGGCCGGCGCAGTGGCGAGAGGCTGCGGCTACCGAGAACCGACCGCAGGTGCTTACGATCGGTTGGAAACCCGCCTGCGCAAGGGCGCGCACGGCGGACACCGCCGATCGGTTCTGCCCGTTGATATCGTCGGTGACGAGAACCGATGGGCCGTTCCCAGCAGCACCGCCTGTACGCAGCATCGGATGCCGACCTCCTGCCGTCTCGTGACCACCTGCGCCCACCCCGGCGCACCCGAGCAGCGGTGATCCTCCGGACCCTACCGGCGCCGAGCGCCGAGCCGCAGCGCGATGCTGGGATTGGGGACCGCCCGGTCTACTGTCGCCGGCCGGCGTCCAGGGCCGCGGACAGAACCGTACGTCCCAGAGCAGCGATGTCGCAGGGATACGGATGGAGGACCTTGACGGCGGGTCTCTTGTCGAGACGAGCCCCGAGCAGTTGGCGCTCCACGTCCGACGCGGTGTCGATGACATCGTTGGCCCGCTCGGGGAACGCGTAGCGGAACTGGTGATAGTGCGCCAGAAAGTCGGTCCGTTCGTCGACCAGGGAAGCCGCCATCCGACCCGAGATCTCCGCCTCGTCGACCTCCTCGACAACGATCTGCGGGGAGTCATGGTTGAGGACCAGCACCACGGCATCCACGTTGCCGCGCAGGTCAATGGCGGCATGCCCGAACAGCTCTGCCGGAGGCACCTGAAGGTAGGCCTGCCGGGTGATGATGGGTGCTCCCTTGCGCATCAAGCCGGCACCTGGCCAGGACATGTCAGCGGCCTTGGTGGCGAGAGTGGCCACCCGCCGCCAGGTCCCCAGCCGCAGCCGATCACCTAGCGGACGGGAAGCAAGCAGGGGGGACATCTGCTGGAGGTGCCAGGCCCACAGCCGGATCGGCTCCGGCAATCCCAGCATGAGGCCGTCATCGGTCAGGTAGATCCACTCATCACCGACGTAGTGCGCACCCTCGGCCATGCACGCCAGGAGGCTTTCGGTCTTGCCACCCTTGGCCCACCCGGTGACGAGCACTCCGGTCGAATCGGAGGTGAAGGCCGTGGCATGCAGGGGGAGGACACCCTTGGTCAGGGCCGTCAGGTTGATGATGGCCAGCAGATGTGGCACCGCAGGCATCGCCCGCTCGCAGATGATCTCGAGACCGTGCCCGATCCGGTCGAACGGAATTCTGGCCTTGGCCTGGACCCCTCCTTTGCCCCGCAGCACAAAAAAGCCGTCGTCGTTGAAGCCCCCGTCCTCCAAGCCGGCATAGCTGATCGGCTTGTCGGTGGCCGAGTCCACGAAGCGGATCGTGATGTCTGGATCACGATGCAAGGGTGCCCGGAGCGGGCCGAGCTGGCGTTCGACCTTGGCGGCATCACCGGCAGAGGCATTCACCAGGCGGATGCCGACGACGCCGTGCAGATCGAAGTCGTCGGTCACCGGATGCCACGATCTCGGGGACCGAAGCGCGCCGCGCTGCGGGCCTTGGCCTTGTCGGCTTCGACGCCTCGGTCACGTGGCGGTGCACTGGTCACGAGGGAAGCCAGCAGCCGTGAGGTTTCTGCGGCCACGGCGTCCACCGCCCGGTCCATGGCCTCCTGGTTCGCCGCTGACGGCTTGCTCGTCCCGCTGACCTTGCTGACGTACTGCCGCGCGGCTGCTCTGATCTCCTGCGCATTGGCGGCCGGCTCGAAGTTGTGCAGAACCTTGATGTTTCGACACATTAGGTGCAGTTGGGCCCTTTCTTCGTCGTTCTCAACGGTGCTGACCGCCGCGCACCCGTCGCGCGGCCGTTTGCGCCAGACCGGTCCAAAACCCAAGACCCCAGCCGACGTGCATGGCGACGAATGCGGGGGCGACCCACTTCCGCTCTCTGCTCGACCCAAGGGTACGGCCGACGCTCGCAGTGGCCGCGCCGACGGCAAGTCCGTAGGGCGCGAGCATGCCCAAGGGCAGCACCGGACTCCGCTTGACCGCCGCCGCCAATGCCGCCACACCGACGTAGGCGACGAGAGCAGGTGGCACGAGATGGCGCACGCTCAACGAAGCGGGGTGCAGCAAGGCCACGTCGACCTTCCCCTGCCCGTACCGCCGGTACTGCCGGTACAGGTCGCCGATCGACTGACGGCAATGCCACCGGATGGCGATCTGCGGATCGAACAGCAGTCGCGAACCTGCCTGCCGCAACCTGTAGTCGAGCTCGTAGTCCTCGTTGGCGACGAGCCCTTCGTCCCAGCCATGCAGGCTACGGAGGAGAGCCACGGGGTAGGCCCCGAAGGGAATGTGGTCGACCTCCTGTGGCGACGTCCCGTGATGGTAGGTGGAGTTGCCGACACCGAAGCGACTTCCCATCGCCGCCGCGATGGCCCGCCCGGCAGAGGTGACGCCCACCCCGTCCTTCCGGCCCCCCACGCCGCCCCATGAGCCTTCTTGCAGCCGCCGTAGTGCCATCGCGACGTACGTGGGGGGCACGACCGAGTGTGCGTCGACCCGCACGAGCCAGCGGCCACGGGCATGCGCGAGCCCCATGTTCATCGACACCGGAATGGTGCGACGAGGGTTGCGCAGCAGCTCGACCCGGTTGTCCTCGGCGGTGTGCTTGTTCACCACGGCCACGGTGTCGTCCGTGGATGCCCCGTCCACGACGATGACCTGCAGAAGCTCATGCTCCTGCGCGCGGATGGAGTCGAGGCACGCGCCGATGTAGTGCTCCTCGTTGCGGGCTGGGATCACCACGCTCACGAGGTTCTCGATGTCTTCTTCGATGTCTTCTCCGGGCACCGTCACGTCACCTCCAACGGCCAGATCGGCCCCTGAGGGACTAGCCCCTTTGAGGGAGTCCCCGCATCGTCCGTTCGGTCGGGATGTCTCTCGAACCACTTGGCTTCTCATTGGTCCCATGCAAACCTTCAGTCACTGTCATCTACAGAGAGTGACCACTCATGTACGCTCCGTCACATAGAGCACCTCGTTCTCGGGTCCGTGGCCGGCACCTCGCAGCGCCGCAACCCCACAGTATCGACACTGGTCGGCGCGATCTGCTGAAATCCAGTCTCGCGGTTGCCACCGTCGGAGCCGCCGGAATCTGGATCGCAGAACCCGCCGCTGCTGCTCGACCGGGCATGAGCATGCAGCTCGACAAGCGCAGCTACGCTCCCGGAGAGGTCGCCCGGCTCCGCATCCGCGAGGACGTCGACTACCGGCGGCGGATGCTCGTCTCCGGCCCACACGGCTTGAAGTGGCACAAGGTGGACGGCGGCCGCAACTACTCGGTGTTCGCAGCCAAGGTCAAGACCAGCGGCACGATCACCGTTCAGATGAACAACCGCATCACCGACGTCAGGCAAGACACCGCTCAGATCGATCTGTCGGTGCTCGGCACAGAGGCTCGGGAGGTGGCCGGTGCGGCCCCGTTCGTGGCCTACAGCGCGACGTCGTTCTTCAAGTCGCGGGTCGACAGCGCACCGATCGACAGCGCGGCCACTGCAGCGTTCCGGAGCTTCATGAAGTCACACCCGGATCAGCGCAGCACCGCGTACCCGACGATCCGCGGCACCGGCGGCAACCCGTGGGGCATGCCGTTCGCGATGGGCACCTCCACCGATCCCCGGTGGCGGATCACCGGGGCGATCCCGTCTCAGGTGTCGAGGCTCTCCAGCGAGGGCTTCCCTGCGCCGGACTGGTTCGGGTCGACGCTGACTGGGACCTCGGACTCGCCGATGGTCATCATCGACCGGGCAGCGGGCCGCACCATCTGGGCCGCCAAGGCCAAGTTGGCGGGTTCGCGGACGGTCCAGGTCGGCGTGGCCGGATACTTCGAACACACGTCGAACGGGCTCGACCAGCGCAACCCGCGGTCGGACAACAAGACCAACTACCGCTCCCGTGGGTGCATCCCCGAGGCGATGGTCATCCGCAAGGACCTGGTCGACTATGCAATCAAGACGGGCGGAGACCTCGGGCACGTTCTCCACATGTTCTTGGTGGAAACAAGTAGTGCTGCCGGCTTCTGCCACCCGATGGTGGGGGCCGAGTCCGGCAAGAACGGCTTCGGCGCCGAGGGGCTTCGCCTCGCGATCGCTCCTGACGTGGACGTGACATCACGAGGAATGTCGCCCGAGGGCGTGGTGGTGGCTCGGACACTGCAGATGCGCGGCTGCTACCTCGGTGACAACTCGGGCTCAGGCTCCGGGATCAAGGCCGAGCAAGAGAGCCCCAGCCACAACGTGTGGGGCGGCCGGATGCCAAGGGACGTGCTACGTGGCCTTACCTGGAACGACTTCGTCGTGCTGCCGAAAGGCTGGCAGTAAGTCCTGAGCGACCGCGCCGCAGCTCTGCTGGGCACGGGACGACGGGTAGCGTGACGCCATGGGCTGGCGGCGTGGAGCGGACCGAGTCCGCCACCACGTTCGCCGGCCCTTGGCGCGCACGCCATACCTGTGGGACGCCGCGATGTACGCCCGCCCCGGCAAACGGGCCACACTGGCCCGGGCGGACTCCGGGATTGTGATCGACGGGTTCCTCCGCTCGGGCAACACGTTCAGCGTGGCAGCGTTCGCCATCTCCAATGGGCCGGATATCCATGTGGGCAGGCATCTCCACGGCGCACCACACATCCTGCGCGCGGTTCGCCTCCGTCTTCCCACCGTCGTGCTGATCCGGCGCCCGGGCGATGCCGCTTCGTCCTACCTCGTACGGCGGCCGACGTTGACCCCCGACGATGCTCTCCTGGAGTACCTGGACTTTTACCGGACGGCGTGGCGCGTACGCGACGGATTCGTCGTCGGCCTGTTCGAGGATGTCGTCACCAACTTCGGAGGCGTGATCGAGACGGTCAATGAGCGGTTCGGCACATCGTTCGCGCCCTACCGGCCGACTCAGGAGAACGAGGCAGCCGCGTTCGAGCTGGTCGAGGAGATGAACCGATTGGAGTGTCGAGGAGAGGTGATCGAGACTCATGTGGGTCGACCGTCCGCGCACCGAGAGCAACGCAAGGCCGAGATCCGCAAGCTCATGCAGCGGCCTCGAACGCTGCAGCGCCTCCAGCAGGCCGACGACCTCTTCGCGCAGTATGCCGACCGGGCCACCACCTCGATGAGTCAGTCGTGAGCAAGGTACTGCTCGTGGGCAAGGGCGCACCCGACCGCGGCGGGATACCGACGTTTCTCGAGATCCTCCGCCACGGACCGCTGGCGGACCGGCACCAGCTCGACTTCCTCAACGTCGCTCACACGAGCACTCCCGAAGGGGGCAAGGCGTCAGCGGGCAATGTCGGACGCACGCTGCGGGACGCCGTTCGGGTATGGCAACGGGCACGAGGACACGACATCGTCCACATCCACTCCGCGCTCGCACCGACGGTGACCGTGCTGCGTGCCTCGCTCCTGGCGGTTGCCGGCCGGCTGCGCGGCTGCGCTGTGATCCTCCACGCGCACGGTAGCGAGATCGAGTTCTGGCTGGTCCACCACCGCCGCCGGAGTCTGCTCAAGGTGCTGATGCTGCCCGCACATCGAGTGGCCGCAGTCTGGACCAACGGTGCCCAGCTCCTGGCAGCCGCCCTTGGCGAGCGGCGCGTCCGCCTGATCGACAACGGCGTCGAGATCCCAGACGAGCTACCGCGGGGCGAGCCGCACCGACCCCCCCGCATCCTGTACGTCGGACTGCTCACCGCCCGTAAGGGTCTGCTGGACCTGCTCGAGGCGTCACGCATCCTGCGCAGTGACGGGGTCGAGCACGAGCTGTGGCTGGTGGGCGGTACACCCGACGAGGGACCCGAGGCCGAGCTGCCGATCAGAGAAGCCGCCGCCGGCAACGCCGTGCTCCTGGGGAGCAGGCCTCCGGAGCAGATGGCCGATGCATACGCAGCGGCTGACGTGTTCTGCCTGCCGTCCTGGTACGAGGCGATGCCGCTCTCGGTCATGGAGGCGATGGCCCACGGCCTGCCGGTCGTGGCGACCGACGTCGGTGATGTGTCCCGCGCGGTCGAAGACGGGGCCAGTGGCTACGTCGTGCCGGTGCGGTCCCCCCAGCAGATGGCGGCTGCCCTCGAGAAGGTGCTGGCAGACCCAGAGCGGCGCGCCCGGATGGGCACGGCGGGACGCGCCCGCGTCAGCGAACACTTCTCCAGCGCCGCGACCGCACGTGCTGTCGCCGACCTCTATGACGAGGTGCTGGCGGGCTCGCGATGACCATCTTGTGTTATCACTCCGTCGAGCCGGCGTGGGAATCTCCGCTGGCGGTCCACCCCGACGCCTTCGAGCGGCACTGCTCCTGGCTGGCTCGACGTCGTCAGGTGCTGCCGCTTCGAGAGGCGGTGAATTGTCTCGACGGCTCGGGGCGACTGCCGCGGGGGACGGCCGCGCTGACCCTCGACGACGGCTTCGCGGCGCTGCACGAGCATGCGCTACCGATCCTGCGACGTCACCGCCTGCCGGCCACCGTCTTCCTGGTGGCTCAGACCCTGACGCCCGAGGGCAGGGCCGTCGACTGGGTGAGGACGCCACCGCCCTGGCCGTTGCGGACGCTCAGCATCGAGCAGGTGCTCGAGATGCAGTCGGCCGGCGTGGACTTCCAGTCGCACAGCTGGGCGCATCACGACCTCCCCGAGCTCGATCAGGAGGCTTGCACCGGCGACCTGCGGCGGAGCCGCGAGCTCTTGGAGGACGTGTTGGGCAGATCCGTTCCGCTGCTGGCCTATCCGCGGGGTCTGCACGACGAGGGGGTACGGGAAGCCGCCGCCCGGGCCGGCTATACCCACGCGTTGGCGCTGCCCGAGGGTCCTGAGCCGGTCGGCAGGTACGCCGTCCCGCGGGTCGGGATCTACCGGGGAAACGGCGTCGCCAGCCTTCGGGTCAAGTCGTCGCGGTCGTACCTTCGGGCCCGAAACGGCAGCGCGCGCCGTCTGGTCCGCCAGATTCGTGGCGCGGTGAAGCCCTCTGGCGCGAGACAACTCCCCTCATGATGGAAACTCGTCGTGGTCCGATCTTCGTGGTGGGGTCGATGCGATCGGGATCCACCATGCTGCGGCTGATCCTGGACAGCCATCCGAACATCGCCATCGGCGCCGAGACAGGCTTTATGGCGGCACTCATGGCGACGAGGGTGATCCCCAACTGGCGATACGGCGCCGAGTGGTATCGACGTATCGAGTGGACCGAGGACGAGCTGAACGCTCGGCTCCGGGATTTCTATGCCGGCATGTTCGAGCGTTATGCGTCGGCGCAGGGAAAGCCACGTTGGGGTGAGAAGACGCCTTTCCACACCTCCCACATGCCGGCGATGGCCGAGGTGTTCCCTGACGCTGTGTTCGTCGGAATCGTCCGCCATCCCGGTGCCGTAGCCGCGTCGTTGCAGAAGAACTTCAACTACACGTTCAGCGACGCCCTGCCGTACTGGGAGGCCACGAACCTCGACATGCTTCGTGCGGGGACCGAGCTCGGCCCCCGTTTCGTCGCCTGCCGCTACGAGGAGCTGGTGCATGAGGACGAGCCCGTGCTGCGCGAGCTTATCGGATGGCTGGGCGAGCCCTGGTCGGACGCGGTGCTCCAGCACCACAAGGTGCAGCGGGACAAAGGTGCCCGCCGTGCCGCTGATGGCAGCACCAGCACCCGGGACGCGATCGATGCAGCCCGAGCCGACCGGTGGGCTCGAAGTGCGTCGGACGAGGACCGTCGAGCGTTACGCCGGTTGGGCGCACTGCCTGCCTTTTTCGGCTATGACGTCACGGACTCCTCCCGGGAGCCGCTCCTCCCCTCCCCCTCCGAGCGCCGGTGGCTGCCGACGGGCGACGACTTGGGGGCACGCCGCGCGCTGTGGGCCGACCGCGTCGACTTCGACCGACGGCCGCCGACGCTGGCCATAGACGCAAGTCCTGAGGAGCTTGCGGACCGGCTGTCGCGGGTCGAGCAGGCGCTGGCTCGGACTCGGTCCCGACGGGCGGTGCGCATCGGAGACGCCGTCCGAAAGGTGCAGCACGGCCGCTCCTGGCGGGATATTCGTGACGCTGTGAACCTGATTCGTGGCAGGCAGTAGTAGTCCGGAGGAATCGTCTCGGTTTCACCGAGGTTTAGTTCCGTTGGGCAGCCGGATGTGGTCCACAAACGTAGGATCCATTCGTGCTTCCCAACCTCATCATCGCTGGCGTGAGCAAGGGCGGTACGACGTCACTTTTCAACTACCTCGCGCAGCATCCTGACGTCTGCTCCTCCGAGCGAAAAGAGCTCCGCTACTTCATCCCCCTCCGCTACGGCGAGACGCTGCCACCTCGCGAGGAGTACGCCGCACACTTCGCCCATTGCGGACAGCAACGGTTTGCCGTCGAGGCCACGCCTGGATATTTCTACGGCGGAGCGGCCCTAGCCCGCGGCATCAAGGCGACGTGCCCGGATCCCCATGTCGTGATCAGCCTGCGATCGCCCGCGGACCGCTGCTGGTCCTGGTTCCGGTTCGTGCGGAGCCGTGCCCGAATCCCGAAGGACATGACGTTCGACGCCTACCTGGACCGCTGCGAGGAGCTGCACCGAGCAGGCGTCGACGGGGCCATCGAGCACCAGCCGTTCTGGGGGCTCGGCGGTGGCTGTTACGACACGTACCTGGACGACTGGATCGACGAGTTCGGCGACCGTTTGCGCGTCCTCTTCTTCGACGATGTCGTCACCGATCCGCACAAGACGGTGCGAGGGTTGTGCGAGTGGCTGGACATCGACAGCACGGTGGTGGACGACTTCGACTACGGCGTCGAAAACAAGACCGAGCAGTATCGCAGCCGGCGTATACAGCGGACGGCGGTGGAGATCAACAAGCGAAGCGAGACGTTCTTTCACCACCACCGCAGTGCGAAACGCGTTCTACGCCGCGTCTACTACACGTTCAACCGCTCACAACCGGAGCTGCGGATCTCACCGTCGGCACGGCAACGGATGGCAGAGTTCTACCGGCCCCACAACATCAGGCTGGCGCACCAGCTGTCCGCCATCGGGATAACGCTGCCGTCGACATGGTCCGAGGACGTTTGAGCCCGCGGTCACATTGGACGAATTCTGGTCCGCCGCCTAGACTGGGGCCATTAGGAAATGAGACGACGAGGGACAATTCGATGAAGCTGCTTTCTCGGGCCGCCGCAGTGTGCACCGGGCTCATGCTCAGCATTGGCGGAGCAATCGCCATGGCCGCGCCAGCCGCCGCCGCATACGCCAACGAGTCGCACGTGGAGTGGACTCCCCCCGGACCGGTGCACGCGATCGTGACGTCCGGCACCCAGACTTATCTCGGTGGTGCCAACGCCGGCGACACCGGGGGTTTCATCGCTGCGGTCAACTCCTCCACCGGTGCA
>JACCZI010000141.1 GCA_013696015.1 Nocardioidaceae bacterium | reverse complement strand
TGATCGCACGCTCGTGCGCCGCGACCGCCGCCATGCCAAGACCATTCAGGTAGTCGACGGCAGCGCCCAGCCCGACCGCCTGCGCGATCGGCGGTGTACCCGCCTCGAAACGCTCAGGTGGGGCTGCGTACGTGGACCTCTCCAGCTCCACCGTTTCGATCATCGACCCACCGCCGAGGAACGGCGGTAGCGCCGCGAGCAGCTCGTGTCGTCCCCACAGCACCCCGATGCCGGTCGGTCCCACCATCTTGTGGCCCGTGAACGCGACGAAGTCCGCACCGAGCGTCGAGACGTCGACCGGCAGCTGCGGAACCGCCTGGGAGGCGTCGACCACCACCAGGGCGCCTACCTCATGGGCTCGCCGGGCGATGTCGGAGACGGGGTTGACCGTGCCGAGCATGTTCGACACCCAGGTCAACGAGACCACCTTGGTGCGCTCGTTGACCAGCTGGTCGACCTGTGACAGGTCGAGCCGGCCGCCGTCGTCGAAGTCGAACCAGCGCAGCGTCGCACCTGTGCGCTGGCACAGCAGCTGCCACGGCACGATGTTGGAGTGGTGCTCCATCGCGGTGATGACCACCTCGTCACCGGACCGGACACCGAGCTCGCCACCCGCAAGGCCCAACACGTTGGCCACCAGGTTGAGCGCCTCGGTCGCGTTCTTCGTGAACACCACCTCGTCACGCGACGGAGCACCGATGAACGCCGCGATCTTGTCGCGTGCGTCCTCGAAGGCCTGGCTCGACTCCGTGCCGAGCTGGTGCATGGCACGGGCGACGTTGGCGTTGTGGCGCTGGTAGTGCTCGCTCAGCGCGTCGATCACCGACAGCGGCTTCTGTGAGGAGTTGGCGCTGTCGAGGTAGACCAGCGGCACGCCGCCGGCGAGTCGTCGCGACAGGATCGGGAAGTCCTCGCGCACCGTGACGACGTCGTACGCCTCGTGCACCACCGCTGTCATGACGAAGCCGGCTCCCCGACCGCGACCGCACCGGAGCCGGCGCGGACGTACCGGTCGTATCCCTCGGCCTCCAGCCGTTCGGCGAGCTCCGCGCCGCCCTGTTCGGCGATGCGGCCGGCGACGAACACGTGCACATAGTCGGGGGTGATGTAGCGCAGGATCCGTGTGTAGTGGGTGATGAGGAGGACACCCCGGTCGCCCTGAGCGCTGAACCGGTTGACGCCCTCGGACACGACCCGCAGCGCGTCGATGTCGAGACCTGAGTCGGTCTCGTCGAGGATGGCGAAGCGCGGGTTGAGCAGCTCGAGCTGCATGATCTCGTTCCGCTTCTTCTCGCCGCCGGAGAAACCCTCGTTGACGTTGCGCTGCGCGAAGTCCCGGTCCATCGACATCTTGTCCAACGCGGTGTTGACGTCCTTGATCCAGGTGCGCAGCTTGGGTGCCTCGCCGTCGATGGCGGTCTTTGCGGTCCGGAGGAAGTTGGATACCGACACCCCGGGAACTTCGACCGGGTACTGCATCGCCAGGAACAACCCAGCCCGGGCCCGCTCGTCGACCGTCATGTCGAGCACGTCCACCCCGTCGAGGGTCACCGAACCACTGGTCACCTGGTATTTGGGATGACCGGCGACCGAGTACGCCAGCGTGGACTTGCCCGAGCCGTTCGGCCCCATGATCGCGTGTGTCTCGCCCGACCTGACGGTCAGGTCGACACCGCGGAGGATCTCCTTGGCGCCGTCCTCGGTCTGCACGGATAC
Source organism: Nocardioidaceae bacterium (assembly GCA_013696015.1). Classification (GTDB taxonomy): domain Bacteria; phylum Actinomycetota; class Actinomycetes; order Propionibacteriales; family Nocardioidaceae; genus JACCYJ01. The sequence goes on along the minus strand of JACCZI010000141.1, from coordinate 6,415 downwards.
GTGCAGGTCGCGGATGTCCAGTGTGGCCATGTGAGTGAGTGCTCCTGATCAGTCAGCTGTCGTCGGTCATGGGGTTGGTGAGGTCGACGAGCACGTCGGCACCGTCGGTCGTGCAGGGGTACACGGGCACCGGCTCGGTCGCCGGGAGATTGATGACTTTGCCGCTGCGCAGATCGAAGCGTGAGCCGTGCAACCAGCACTCGATCTCGCAGCCCTCGACGTCGCCCTCGGACAGCGGGATCGCCGCATGCGAGCACTCGTCCAGGATGGCGAAAACCTCGTCGCCGTGGCGGACGATCGCGATCTCGGTCCCTCCCACCTCGACGGCCAGGGCGGCGTCGAGCGGCACATCGGCCAGGGCGCAGGCACGTACGTACTGGGTCATCAGGCACCCACCGCCGATGCCGGAGGCAACCCGACGCTGCGGACCAGCTCGTCCTCGACCGCAGCCATCAGCCGGGTCTCGATCTCGGGCACGCCGAGACGCCGGACGATGTCGGCGAAGAACCCGTGCACGACCAACCGCCGCGCCTCGTCCACCGGGATGCCGCGGCTCTGCAGGTAGAACAGCTGTAGGTCGTCGAACCGCCCCGTGGTGCTGGCGTGGCCCGCCCCGATGATCTCGCCGGTCTCGATCTCGAGGTTGGGCACCGAGTCGGCGCGGCATCCGTCGGTGAGGACCAGGTTGCGGTTGCTCTCGTACGTCTCGATGCCCTCGGCCACCTTGCGGATCACGACGTCCCCGATCCACACCGTGTGGGCACCCAGGCCCTGCAGGGCTCCCCGGTAGTCGACGTTGCTGCGGGTGTGGGGAGCGTTGTGGTCGACGAACAGCCGGTGCTCGAGATGCTGGCCGGCGTCGGCGAAGTAGAGCCCGAGCTGCTCCAGCTGCCCACCTGGCCCGTCGTACTCCGTGGTCTCGACCAGCCGGACAAGGTCACCGCCGAGGGAGGCGGAGAAGGTACGGACGCGGGCGTCCCGCCCGATCCGCAGCCCCACGTGACCGGTGTGGACCGCATCGTCGTCCCACAGCTGGAGTCTGGCGAGCTGGAGCTGGGCACCATCCCCGACAAGCACCTGGACCATGGCCGAGTAGGTCGCGCTGCCCTCGTACTCGAGGACCACGGTGGCCTGTGCGGACCGGCCGATGGTGACGACCAGGTGGTCCCACACCAGTTGTTCCGGCGTCGCGCCACGGAGCCGGATCCGGACCGGCGCGTCGAGCTCGGTGCCGTCGGGGACGTGCAACCGCACCGCGCCGCCGGAGTTCGCCACCGACAACGCGGCCAACCTATCGACCGGGGCGGGGCCACCGAGATCGATGGCGTCGGCGGTGCTGATCTGACTGATCCGCACGCCGTCCGGAGCCTGTACGTCCCAGTCGAGGTCGTCGGCCGAGGGCGACCCCTCCAGCAGGCCGCGCAACCGCTTCAGTGGTGTGAAGCGCCACACCTCCTCCCGACCACTCGGCGTCGGGTGGTGGGCCACGTCGTACGAGGCCCCGGGGTGGAGATGGCTGGCAATCCCGCCTGACAGTGCTGGCGAGGTCACCCCACCGCCCCTTCCATCTGCAGCTCGATCAACCGGTTCAGCTCCAGCGCGTACTCCATCGGCAGCTCGCGCGCGATGGGCTCGATGAAGCCGCGGACGATCATCGCCATCGCCTCGTCCTCGCCCATGCCGCGGCTCATCAGGTAGAAGAGCTGGTCGTCGCTGACCTTCGAGACCGTCGCCTCGTGGCCCATCGCCACGTCGTCCTCGCGGACGTCGACGTACGGATAGGTGTCGGAGCGGCTGATCGTGTCGACGAGCAGCGCATCGCACTTGACCGTGCTGGCCGAGTGGTGGGCGCCTTCCTGCACCTGCACGAGGCCGCGGTAGGACGTGCGCCCTCCGCCGCGCGCCACCGACTTGGAGATGATGGAGCTGGACGTGTGCGGCGCGGCGTGGATCATCTTGGCACCGGCGTCCTGGTGCTGGCCCTCGCCGGCGAACGCGACCGACAGGGTCTCGCCGCGGGCGTGTTCACCGAGCAGGTAGATCGCGGGGTACTTCATCGTCAGCTTGGAGCCGATGTTTCCGTCGACCCACTCCATCGTGGCGCCGGCCTCGCACGTCGCCCGCTTGGTGACCAGGTTGTAGACGTTGTTCGACCAGTTCTGGATCGTCGTGTAGCGGCAGCGAGCGCCCTTCTTGACGATGATCTCGACGACGGCCGAGTGCAGCGAGTCCGAGCTGTAGATGGGCGCCGTACAGCCCTCGACGTAGTGCACGTACGCGCCCTCGTCGACGATGATCAGCGTCCGCTCGAACTGGCCCATGTTCTCGGTGTTGATCCGGAAGTACGCCTGAAGGGGGATCTCGACGTTGACGCCCTTGGGCACGTAGATGAACGAGCCACCCGACCAGGTTGCCGTGTTAAGCGCGGCGAACTTGTTGTCGCCGACCGGGATGACCGTGCCGAAGTACTCCTTGAAGATGTCCTCGTGCTCGCGCAGCGCGGTGTCGGTGTCGAGGAACAGCACGCCCTGCTCTTCGAGGTCCTCGCGAATCTTGTGGTAGACGACGGTGCTTTCGTACTGCGCCGCGACACCAGCGACGAGGCGTTGCTTCTCAGCCTCGGGGATGCCGAGCCTGTCGTAGGTGTTCTTGATGTCCGCCGGCAGCTCGTCCCAGGTCGTCGCCTGCTTCTCGGTGCTGCGCACGAAGTACTTGATGTTGTCGAAGTCGATCGTGTGGAGCTCCCCGCCCCAGGCCGGCATCGGCTTGCGATGGAACAGCTTGAGACCCTTCAGGCGCCGGTCCAGCATCCACTGCGGCTCGTTCTTGCCGTCGGAGATGCCGCGCACGACGGCCTCGGAGAGCCCCCGTTGTGCCTCGGCACCGGCGGTGTCCGAGTCGGACCAGCCGTACTTGTAGCGGCCGAGGCCCTCGAGCTCCGGGTGCGTTGTGCTCGTCATGAAGGTGCCCTCCGGGGAGTTGGGACGTTGGTCGTGCACACGCCGTCGCCATGGGCGATCGTCGCGAGTCGTTGGACGTGGCTGCCGAGCAGCCGCGCGAAGGCCTTGGTCTCGGCCTCGCACAGCTGGGGAAACTCCGTGGCCACGTGCGCCACGGGGCAGTGGTGCTGGCAGATCTGGTCGCCGGTCGCGGTGGTCCGGACCGAGGCAGCGTAGCCGTCCTCGGTCAGCGCGGCCGCCAAGGCTCTCGGACGGTCGGTCTCGTCGACTGCTTCGACCAGAGGCCGGTACCGCGTCTCGAGATCGGCCACCTGTCGGCGCGCGAACTCCTCGACCGCCTGCGCACCGCCGGTCTCGGCCAAGAAGCGCAAGGCGTGCAGGGCCAGGTCGTCGTACGCCTGGTCGAACGCGTCGCGTCCGGGATCGGTGATCGCGAACACCTTGGCCGGACGGCCGCGTCCGCGGGTGCCGTAAATCCGTTGCTCTCGCGGTTCGAGGATGCCCTCGGCGACGAGGTGGTCCAGGTGTCGACGTACGGCGGCCGGCGTCAGGGCCAACCGCTCGGCGAGTTCGGCGGCGGTGGACGGCCCGTGCTCGAGGACCGAACGCGCCACCCGCTCGCGCGTGGGCGCGTCGGCGATGGTGGCCGCCTCTGGCGCCCGTGCAGTTTTCACAACACCAGTGTGCCCTTATTCGATTCGCACCTCAACCTCAGGGCCTCTGGTCCGTGCGACTTGTCACCGTCACACCAGGTTATGGCCTGACCTGACAGTGACAACTCGGCTGGTTAGCGGGCTCCCTAGACTCCGGACGTGAGCAGTCCGGCGGTCGTGGTCGAGGACCTCGTCGTGGCGTATGGCGCCCGTCCAGCAGTCGACCACCTCTCGTTCACGGTGGCAGCGGCCAGCATCACCGCCATCTTGGGCCCGAACGGGGCCGGCAAGACGACGACAGTCGAGACCTGCGAGGGGTTCCGCCGCCCTACGGCAGGTGGGGTACGGGTCCTCGGCCATGACCCGCACCGCGACTCCGCCTGGCTGCGGCCGCGAGTCGGGGTGATGCTCCAGTCCGGAGGCGCGTGGTCAGGGGTACGCGCCATCGAGATGCTGCGCCACATCGCCGCGCTCCACGCCGAGCCGCTCGACGTCGATGCCCTGGTCGAACGGCTGGGCCTCGGCTCATGCGGGCGCACGCCGTACCGGCGGCTGTCCGGTGGGCAGCAACAGCGGCTCGCGCTGGCGATGGCGGTGGTGGGACGACCGGAGCTGGTGTTCCTCGACGAGCCGACCGCCGGTCTTGATCCTCAGGGGCGCCAGAGCGCCTGGCAACTGGTGCGCGACCTGCGTGACGCGGGGGTGACGGTGGTGCTGACCACCCACTACATGGAGGAGGCCGAGCGGCTGGCCGACACCGTGCACGTCATCGACGCCGGTCGGTTGGTGGCCTCGGGGTCGCCGGCCCAGCTGACTGCGCGCGGCGCCGAGAACACGGTTCGCTTCTGGGCGTCCCCCGGCCTCGATGTCCGGTCACTCGCGGGGGCGCTCCCGACCGGTTCGCAGGTCGAGGAACCAACGTCCGGGTCATACGTCGTCTCCGGGCATGTGAACCCGCAGCTGCTGGCAGCGCTGACCGCGTGGTGCGCCGCGCACGACGTGCTGACCGAGGGGCTCGCGGTCGAGCGGCGCACGCTGGAGGACGTGTTCCTGGACCTCACCGGGCGCGAGCTGCGCTCGTGAGCCTGATACTGACCCCGGCCCCGGGTGCCGCACCGTTGCCCGCGATGGTGGCGGCACAGGCCGGCATGGAGGCGCGGCTGCTGCTGCGGAACGGTGAGCAGCTGCTCTTGGCGGTGGTCATCCCACTGCTGGTGCTGGTCGGTGGACAACAGGCGGGTGACCTGCTCGACCTCGGTCCCGGCCGACGGATCGACATCCTGACACCGGGGGTGATGAGCCTGGCGGTGCTGTCCACGTCGTTCACCTCGGTCGCGATCAGCACCGGCTTCGAGCGGCGCTACGGCCTTCTCAAGCGGCTGGGTGCCTCGCCGCTCTCGCGTCCGGCGCTGCTCGCCGGCAAGGTCGGCGCCGTCCTGATGGTGGAGGTGCTGCAGCTCGGGCTGATCAGCGTCGTCGCCGCCGCATTGGGCTGGCAGCCTCACGGCGGTGTGCGTCCCGTGCTCTTCGTGGTCGCCCTGGTGATCACCGGCACGCTGGCGTTCGTCGCACTCGGCCTGCTGATGGCAGGGACGCTGCGCGCCGAGACGACGCTGGCGGCAGCCAACCTTGGCTATCTGTTGCTCCTCGGCGGTGGTGGTGTCGTGGTGCCGTTGCACCGCTACCCCGACGGGCTCCAACCGCTCATGGAGCTGCTGCCCTCCGGAGCCCTGGCGGAGGGGACGCGCGACGCGTTCGGCGGTGCTGCCCTGGGTCCGGGACCTCTGGTGGTGCTGGTGGTCTGGGCACTGGTGGCCGGCGCACTCACCGTACGGACGTTCCGATGGGAGTGACGTGAGCGCGGTCATCGACGTGGCGACCAGGCCCGGGCGTACCGCGGTGCAACGTCTCGCGGCCGCGTCGCTGGTCGCCAACATGCTGATCGTGGTCACGGGCGGAGCGGTGCGGCTCACCGGCTCCGGGCTCGGGTGCCCGACGTGGCCGGAGTGCACGGGGGCGACCACCGAGCAGCCCGGCTCGTTCGTACCGCACGGCGAGCTCGGGGCACACGGCGTCATCGAGTTCGCCAACCGCCTGTTGACGTTCGTGCTGGTGGCGGTTGCGGTCGCGACGCTGGTCGCGGTGTGGCGCGCCCGGCCGGCGCGCCGCTCGCTGCGACGCCTGGCGCTGCTGCTCGCGCTCGGCATCCCGGCGCAGGCGGTTATCGGCGGCATCACGGTGCTCACCGACCTCAACCCGTGGCTGGTTGCGCTGCACTTCATGGTGTCGATGGTGCTGATCAGCCTCGCCGTCGCGCTCGTACGCCGGGTCGAGGAAGGTGACGACACTGGCCGGGCGACCGTCTCTGGGTCGGTGACGTGGCTGCTGCGCGGAACCTACGCGCTGGTATGGCTCGTGCTGTACGTGGGGACGATCGTCACCGGCAGCGGACCACACGCCGGCGACGCGGACGTGCCCCGCAACGGTCTCGACCCGGCAGCGGTGAGCCAGCTGCACGCCGGACTGGTGCTCCTGCTGATCGGGCTCACGGTGGGGTGCGCGGTCGCGCTCCGCACGACGGGTGCGCCGCGGCGATCGGTCGTCGCGGTGCAGTGGCTGCTCGGCGTCGAGGTGGCACAGGGCATGGTCGGTTTCATCCAGTACGCCGCGGACCTGCCGGTCGTGCTGGTCGGGCTCCACCTGCTCGGCGCCAGCCTCGTCGCTGCCACAGCCACCTGGACCCTGCTCAGCATCCGAGACCGCGCGCGCATCGACACCGCCTGAGCGGCGGCCGCGCGGATC
>JACCZI010000125.1 GCA_013696015.1 Nocardioidaceae bacterium | reverse complement strand
CCATGAAGGCCACAACGTCGCTCGCGAACGACGCGAGCGAGTAACCGTCGGCCGGCTTGTCTGCGTCACCATGGCCACGTTGGTCGATCGCCACAACATGCAGCGACGGCGGCAGCAGCGGGATGAGGCGGTCAAAGCAGCGCAGCGACTCAGCCCATGGGTGCAGCAGCAGGACCGCGGCGCCTGACGGATCGCCTCTGACGACGTAGGGCAGCGAGACTCCCGTGACCAGGCGAACCCTGCGGACGACATGCTGCAGAGCCACTCTGCGATGGTATGCGGACCGTCGGACTGGACCCGCGCGAACAGACTGCGCTTCGCGATGGATGCGGGCGTCCCTGGCGATAGAGCTCTGGTGGCGATGGCACCGGTCGCTTTCTCTCGTTGGCCGAGTCACTCGCAGTGGCAATACTGAACCGCGTGACGAGCCAACAGCGTTCCTCCCACACCTCACGAATGGTCGCCTCAGGTGTCGACGAGGCCCGACTGATCGACATGAGGCGGTGGAACCTTGGTCTGACGGTGCTCCATGCCGCTCAGGCGCTCGCCGTGCTGGTCCTTGCCTCGGACTTCGCGATCGATCTGTCCACGGCCTACCCTGAAGGACCGCCCGGCAGCCGTCTTCCTCAACCGTCCAACATCTTCGACGTACCCGTCGGCGTCGCCGTGGCCGCGTTCTTGGCGTTGGCTGCGCTCGACCACGGTCTGAGCTCGACGGTGCTTCGCGCCCGCTATGAAGGCGATCTGAAGCGTGGGATCAACCGGTTCCGCTGGGTCGAGTACACGCTCAGTGCCACGATCATGATTCTGCTCATCGCCTTCTAGGCCGGGATCACCCAGCTCACCGCCGCGATGGCCATCATCGGGACCAACGTGGCGATGATCCTTTTCTGCTGGCTCCAAGAAGATGAACCCCCCCCGACCGGGCGTCGACGACGATGCTGCCGTTCTGGTTCGGCTGCATCGCTGGCGCCGCCCCTTGGGTCGCGATCAGCCTCAACATCGTCGGGTCCAAGACGGTCCCTGGGTTCGTCTACGGCATCTTCATCTCGCTCTTCGTGTTCTTCATGTCCTTCGCGCTCAACCAGTACATGCAGTACCGCGAAGTCGGGCCGTGGCGCAGCTACGCGTTCGGGGAGAAGGTCTACCTGGTGCTGAGCCTGGGCGCCAAGTCCGCGCTGGCCTGGCAGATCTTCGGCGGGTCCTTGGCTGGGTGAGACATGTCCTTCCAACGCGTGTGCACGCCTCTTCACCAGGAGAGATCGGCTGCCGCTGGGCAACCTCCTGCCACCTCACCGCGACAAGATCCCAGGTCAGACCGGGATTGCCTGGTGTCCGAGGGGGGACTTGAACCCCCACGCCCTGTTACGGGCACTAGCACCTCAAGCTAGCGCGTCTGCCTATTCCGCCACCCGGACGTGGCCCGGCCCTGGGCCGCAAATGCGACGGTCACTGTAGCAGTCACGGCCCGCTCTCCCGGCCCTCGGATGTGCCGTTCTCCGGGGCCGCGGCAGCCTCGGCTGGGTGCAAGATGGGCCCCATGACTCCCCCCGATCCGAACGGCCCGAGCACCCCGAGTACACGCTCGTACGACCCGACGGCCGGCGTGGTGGAGTGCACCAGCGAGCTGATCGGGATCGACACGACCAACGCCGGCGACGACTCGGGACCGGGGGAGCGCAAGGCTGCAGAATATGTCGCCGAACGGCTGGCCGCCGCCGGCTTGGAGCCGACCATCGTCGAGTCTCGGCCCGGTCGGGCGAACGTCCTGGCCCGGTGGGAAGGCGCCGACCCGGACCTCGCACCGCTGCTGCTGCACGGCCACCTCGATGTGGTGCCCGCCGAGGCGGACGACTGGCACTTTCCGCCATTCGCCGGCGAGGTCGACGACGGCTGGGTGCATGGTCGGGGCGCCATCGACATGAAGGACTTCGACGCGATGATCCTGTCGGTGGTGCGTGCTCGCCGGGCTGCCGGCGCCGCGCCGCGTCGCCCGGTCGTGATCGCGTTCACCGCCGACGAGGAGTCCGGCAGCGGGTACGGCGCGCACTGGCTGGTCGACGAGCACCGCGAGTGGTTCGCAGACTGTACGGAGGCGATAGGCGAGGTGGGTGGCTGGTCGGCAACCGTCGGCGACCGGCGGCTGTACCTGATCGAGACCGGCGAGAAGGGCCTCGCGTGGATGCGGCTGTCGACCCGCGGTGCCGCGGGGCACGGCTCGATGCGTCACCCCGACAACGCGGTTACCGCCCTCGCTGCCGCAGTGAGCGCCCTCGGTGCGTACGACTGGCCGGTTGCCCCGACGCCAACCATGCGCGTACTGCTCGACACCCTGGCCGGCCTGTCCGGGTCCGACCCGGCCGAGCCGGACGCCGTGCTATCGCATCTCGGCCCCGCCGCTCGCATGGTCGCCGCCGGAATCCGGGACTCGACGAACCCGTCGATGCTGCAGGCCGGCTACAAGGTCAACGTCGTACCGGCTACGGCGTCGGCGCAGGTCGACGGGCGGTTCCTGCCAGGCCACGACGAGGAGTTCGTTGCGACCGTGCGCCGCCTGGTGGGTCCACAGGTGGAGGTCGAGTTCCTCACCCATCAGCCCGCGTTGGAGACCTCCTTCGACGGCGACCTCGTCGAGGCGATGACCACGGCGCTGCTCGCCGAGGACCCGGACGCCGGGGTGGCGCCGTACCTGATGTCCGGCGGCACCGACGCCAAGGCGTGGAACCGGCTGGGCATCCGCTGCTTCGGCTTCACACCGCTGCGGCTGCCGCCCGACCTCGACTTCACCGCACTGTTCCACGGGGTGGACGAGCGGGTGCCGGTCGACGCGCTGCAGTTCGGCGCCCGCACCCTGGACCGGCTGTTCGACCTCGCCTGAGACCAGGGCAGACCCCGATCCGCGGCAGGGGTACGGGTCGCCGGCAGATCGGTGCCAGGG
>JACCZI010000114.1 GCA_013696015.1 Nocardioidaceae bacterium | reverse complement strand
CTCGCTCCACCTCGGCGCGGGCTGCCCGCGCCGCCCCGCCGAGCTGACCGAGCCGCTCCACCACCGCAGCCAGAGCCGCGTCGGACTCGTGCAGAGACGCCAGCGCCACGTCGACCCGACGCTGCGCATCGACGCACTCGCCCTCCCACCGGGTGACCTCGAAGCGCAGCCGCTCGCTGGTGCCGACCGCAGCCTCGTGCGCCTCGCGTGCCTCGTCATAGGCCACCTCAAGCGCGAACAGGCTGGGGCCGCCCGCCGAGCCGCCGGCTGCGACGTGCGCACCGAGGACGTCGCCCTCTTTGGTGACGGCCACTGCCTCGGGTCTGTCCTGCAACAGCAGCCGAGCAGCCGCCAGGTCCGCGACGACGACCACGTCGCCCAGCAACCGTTGCAGGGCTGGCCTCAGGTCCGCCGGCGCCTCGACCGCATCGAGCGCGTACGTCGCGCCGTCAGGCAGCGGATGGACGCCAGGATCGGCGTGAGGACCGCCGGCCATCAGCACGGTGGCCCGGCCGAGGTCGCGCTCTCGCAGATGTGTGAGGGCGCCGACCGCGCTGGCACAGTCATCCAGCGCCACCCCTCCGGCGGCGTCGCCGAGGGCGGCGGTGACAGCGGTTTCGTACCCCGGCCGGACCCGGAGCAACGAGGCCACGGAGCCCCGCAACCCGGGGATCCGGTCAGCGGCTGACAGCAGCGCGGCGGCACCGTCCCGGCGGGTAAGGCTGAGCTGGAGCGCCTCCATGCGGGCCACCAGACCGGCACGTTCACGGTCCGCGAGCTGTGCCTCCTCCCGTGCCTTGGCCAGCCGCTGCGTGACGTCGCTCAAGGCGCTGAGCGCGCCCTCGTGCTCGGCGTCGAGGCCACCCTCGCCGGCGCTGAGTCCTGCGACGCGCGTTTCCAGCGCCGTGAAGTCGTGCGAGGCCCGCTGCATCCGCTCGTGGGCGTCGCTCCGCACCGCTTCGAGCCGCGACAGCTCCTCCTCCCCCGCCTTGACCCGCGTCCGGGAGGTGTTGACCGCGCCGCGCAACCGAGCCAACCCCTCGCGGCGGTCGGCGTGAGCGCGTGCCTGGTCGGCCACTCGTCGATCCGCGGCAGCAGCGGCCTGTTCGGCTTCCTGCCGGGTTCCGACCGCCTCGTCCAGAGCTTCGCGCCTGCCGTCGACCTCTCGTCCGATCCGCTGCGCTTCGTCACGGACCTGCGCGGCCTGAGCCGCCAGGTCGTCGGAACCGACGCCACGAGTGGTCTCGGTGGGCTCGTTGTCGGACAACCGCATCCGTTCGGCCGCCATGTCGCCCAGACCGCCGATCCGCTCCCGCAGACCGGACAGGCGGTACCACGTCTCCTGAGCCCGCGTCAGCCTCGGCTCCATGGTGCGTACCACCTCGTCGAGCTCGGCCTCCTCCCGCCCGGCCGCGCTGAGAATGGCCTCCACGCGGGCGCGCCTCTCTCGCAGCGCGGTCTCGTCCGCGACCTCGCGCGCCAGGCCCTCCCTGGCCGCGGTGATGTCGTCTGCGAGCAGCCGGGCGCGAGCGTCCCGCGCGTCGGACTGGACCGCCGCTGCCCGGCGGGCCACCTCGGCCTGGCGGCTCAGCGGCTTGAGCTGACGACGGATCTCGCCGAGCAGGTCCTGCAGCCGCAGCAGGTTGCCGTCGGTGCCCTCCAGCTTTCGGAGCGCCTTCTCCTTGCGCCGGCGGTGCTTGAGGACACCCGCCGCCTCCTCGACAAAACCCCGCCGGTCCTCAGGGGTGGCGCGCAGGATTGTGTCGAGCTGGCCCTGCCCGACGACCACGTGCATCTCGCGGCCGATGCCAGAGTCGCTGAGCAGCTCCTGGAGGTCGAGAAGACGGCATGGCGAGCCGTTGATGGCGTACTCGGAGCTCCCGTTGCGAAACAGGGTCCGCGTGAGCGTGACCTCGGAGTGGTCGAGCGGCAGGGCACCGTCGGCGTTGTCGATCGTCAGGACGACCTCGGCGCGGCCCAGCGGCGGGCGGCCCGCCGTGCCCGCGAAGACAACGTCCTCCATCTTGCCGCCACGCAGCGACTTGGCACCCTGTTCCCCCATCACCCAGGCAAGAGCGTCGACGACGTTGGACTTGCCGGAGCCGTTGGGGCCGACGACACAGGTGATACCCGGTTCGAACCGCAACGTGGTGGCGGTCGCAAAGGACTTGAAGCCCCGCAGCGTCAGGCTCTTGAGGTGCAACGCGGAACTCCTCGGCATGCGGGGGGAAAGCCCGCTTCAGCCTAGGGCGCGCAGTCGATCACCAGCTCCGGGCACGCCGAAGAAGGTCCAGGAGGTGTGCGGGCTCGCTAGCGTACGACGGGCTCGAGGAGGCGCGGGTCGAGCCCGTCGAGCCTGATCTCGAGGTCGTCGTGGCGCTCGGTCGACGCGGCACGACAGGCGGCTGCCAGTGCGTCGTTTTCTTCCTTCAGGCGGCGTACCTCGGACTCCAGGTCGACGATGCGCTGCCGAAGCTGTCCCGACTCCCGCGCCTTGCGCGGGTCGATCCCGCCGATGTATCCGACAAGTGCCTTGGCCATTTTCTGCCCTCCACGTGGAGTCTCGTCGTCCTGCCGGTTGCTGCAAGAAAGCGAGTTACGTACGTCGACCCGAGCGGCGGGTGAACGGGGGATCCACCCCCAAGCGTCCCACCGGGTGCCGACTGAGGTCAACAGCGCATCGACGGGCGTCGGTGGCGGGGGGACAGGGGCCGTCACCAGTGACCGCGACGTGGCCGCGGCTGGCATCGCGGACAGCTGAACGAGGAGCGGTTGAGGAAGGCATCGCGCCGGATGGGCGCCGCGCACCGTGGGCACGGCAGATCGGTTCGACCGTAGACGCTGAGCGAACGGTCGAAGTAGCCGCTCTCGCCGTTGACGTTGACGTACAACGCGTCGAACGACGTCCCGCCCTGCGCCAACGCGGCCGACATCACCTCGCGGACGCCGGCGAGCAGTGCGGTCACCTGGGACCGTCGCAAGGTCTGCGTCGGACGGGCGTAGTGGAGCCGGGCCCGCCATAGCGCCTCGTCTGCGTAGATGTTGCCGACGCCGGAGACCAGTGACTGGTCCAGCAGCGCCCGCTTCACCCCGGTGCGCCGGGCACGAATCAGGCGGAGGAACTGCTCGTCGTCGAAGCGCTCGTCGAACGGGTCCGGCGCGATGTGTGCGATCGCGTCCGGTAGCGACCCCCCGCCCTCGCTCCACCACATCCCGCCGAACATGCGCTGGTCGACGAAGCGGACGTCTACCTCGCCGAGCTGCAGGCGGACCCGCAGGTGCCGCTCGAACGGCACGTCTGGCGGTCGTACCAGGAGCTGTCCCGACATGCCCAGGTGGGCCAGCACGGCGTCCCCGCTGTCGAGCGGGAGCCACAGGTACTTGCCGCGCCGGCAGGCAGAAACCGGTGTCCGTCCGCGCAGCCGATCCGCGAAGTCGGCCGGTCCCGGCAGGTGGCGACGTACGGAGCGCGGATGAAGCACATCGACGCCCAGGACCTGCCGACCGATCACCTGACGCTCCAGTCCCTGCCGGACCACCTCGACCTCGGGCAGCTCAGGCACCGCTCACACCAGCGAGTCGTCGATCGTGCCGTGCAGCGCCTGCAGCTCCCGCCACGCGGCTTCCGCAGCCTGCTGCTCGGCCTCCTTCTTCGAGCGGCCGACCCCGTGCCCGTACGTCTGCTCCCCAACGCGGACGCGGGCGGTGAATGTCCGCTCATGGTCCGGACCGGTGCCCGCGATCAGGTACTCGGGCGCACCGAGGCCGGTGTCGGCGGCCAGCTCCTGCAGACTCGTCTTCCAGTCCAGGCCGGCGCCGAGCTGGGAGGCCATGGCGATCAACGGGTCGAAGAGCGACAGGATCACCTGGGCCGCACGATGGAACCCGAACTGCAGGTAGATGGCGCCGATCAGAGCCTCGACCGTGTCGGACAGGATGGAGGACTTCTCCCGGCCTCCGGTGGTCTCCTCCCCGCGGCCCAGGCGGAGGTGCAGACCCAGGTCCAGGGTGCGAGCCACCTCGGCGAGGGCGCGGGCGTTCACCACGGCTGCTCGCAGCTTCGCCAACCGACCCTCGGACAGGGTCGCGTGCAGCAGGTACAGCCGATCGGTGACGACCAGCCCGAGAACGGCGTCGCCGAGAAACTCCAGGCGCTCGTTCGTCGGCAGCCCGCCGTTCTCGTAGGCGAACGAGCGATGGGTCAAAGCGTGCTCGAGCAGGTCGGGGTCGAGATCGGGGACCCCGAGCGCCGAGCTCAGCTCGTTCCGCGGCGACACGGGGTCGTCAGAGGACCTGTCGACGTTCACCCCGTGCGCCGTACTGGCCGCACTCCGGGCAGGCGCGGTGGGGCAGGTGCTGGGCCCGACAGGCCGGGTTGGCGCAGGTGACCAGCTGCACCGGCGCAGCCTTCCACTGGGAGCGTCGGTGCCGCGTGTTGCTGCGCGACACCCGCCGTTTCGGAACTGCCACGATCTACTCCTTCTCCGGACCGGGGTGAGCCGGTTTTCCTTGGTCCGCCTCGGCCACCATCTGGTGCAGTACGACCCACCGCGGGTCAACCTCCTCGGCGTGCGTGTGACCCGGGTCGTCGGCCAGCCGCGCACCGCAGGACGGGCACAACCCGGGGCAGTCCGGCCGGCAGGTCGGGTTGAACGGCAGCGCCAGAACCACCGCGTCCCGGACCGCCGGTTGCAGGTCGATCAGGTCGCCCTCGAGCTGGCTGACGTCGTCGTCCTCGACGCCATGGTCGTCGTAGGCGTACAACTCCAGCAGGTCGACGACAAGCGAGTCATCGAGACCTCCGAGACAGCGCACGCATTGGCCCTCCACCTGGACTCGCACGGTACCCGTGACGAGCACCCCCTCCATCACGGCCTCGAGCCGCAGGTCCAACGCCAGCTCGCTGTCCTCGGGGACGCCCAGCATGTCGATGGTCAGCCCGGTTGGCGCCCACTCGGTCCGAGACACCTGACGTTGCGACCCCGGGCGGCGGCCGAGCTCGCGGGTGTCGAGCACGAGCGGCGCTCTGGAGTCGAGCCTGGTCAGGACGTCACTCTCGAAGTCGGGTCAGAAACCGGCCTGCACCGCACCCGCGGCGCACAAGGCCGACGCCACGATATCGTCTCGCGCCGGCGGAAACGAATCGCCGCGGGGGGTGATCAGCGTTCTGGCGGGGCCGGCCGGCTCTCTTCGGACTGACCCGCGGCCGCCTCGCGCTCCGCGAGCCGGCTGGTCACCAGTGGCAGCACCTCGTCGGGGACCAGGCCGGTGATGTCGCCGCCGTACGCGGCGACCTCCTTCAGCAGGCTGGAGGCGAGGAAGGAGTACGCCGGTGATGCGGGCACGAACACGGTCTCGATACCCGTCAGACGGCGGTTCATCTGGGCCATCTGCAGCTCGTAGTCGACATCGGTCATCGCCCGCACACCCTTGACGATGGCCGCGATGCCGCGCTCGGCGCAGAAGTCGACGAGCAGCCCCTCGAAGCTCTCGACGCTGACATCGCGCAGCCCGGCCACGCCGCCTCGGAGCATCTCCATACGCTCGCTGAGGCTGAACAGGCTGCTCTTGGCCGGGTTGACCAGCACGGCGACGGTGACGGCGTCGAACATGCCGGTGGCCCGCGCGATCACGTCGAGGTGGCCGTTGGTGACCGGATCGAAGGAGCCGGGACAGACAGCGGTGGGCACCGAGCGGCTCCTGGAGTGAGGCAGCGGGCGAGGATCGGGCGAGGCGGGCTCAGTCGTTCACGCTGGCGCGACCGTACCAAAGCACCGTGTCGCCGTAGCGACGCTGCCGGACCTCGTGCAGGCCCTCCCAGGCCATGGGCTCCGTGTCGTGCCGGGAACGTTCGAGCGCGACGACCGCCCCCGCTGCGAGCCAGCGCCGCGTGACCACGACGTCCACCACGCCGTGGAGCTCCGCGCCCGGCAGGGCGTACGGAGGGTCGCAGAAGACGACGTCGAACGCATCGACCGGTGCCGTCCGCAGATAGTGGTCCACCCGGTACGGGACCACTGTGACGGTGTGAAGGCCCAGGTCGTGAGCATTGCGAGTGATCAGCGCGGCGGTGGGGCGGTCCTGCTCGACCAACACCGCCTGCGATGCGCCGCGGGACACTGCCTCCAGGCCCACGGCACCCGAACCGGCGAACAGGTCGAGGAAGCGCACACCCTCCAGCGAGCCGAGCAGCGACTCCAGCGTCGAGAACAGTGCCTCGCGGACCCGCTCGCTGGTCGGCCGGGTGGCAGCACCGCGCGGTGTCCGGATGCGTCGACCCCCGACCGAGCCGGCAACGATGCGCGTCACGGCTTCTGACCGTACCGGCCGTTGTTGACCCGGCAGACTGCGCTCCGACAACTCGAACCTAGACGCGCTGGCCGTCAGCGCCACACTCATTGCCTCACCGGCTGTGCCGCCGATGGCCATCGACATGGCCGAGCAAGCTGCGAGCCAGGCCCGGCACGACGAGATCAAACAGCTCGCGCAATCCATCATCAGCGCCCAAGCCAAGATGGCCACGGTGCAGCAGTGGCAACGCTCCTGGGGCTACGACGCGAACTGTCGTTGAGCTGACAGCTCAGATTCGCGCTAGCCGCGCGAGATGAAGTCTGTGAAGGCGAGGTCTCCGTTGGGTTTCTCCGGCGCATAGTCCACATCGCTGCTTTGGCTGCGGAAGCCTTCGATGAGCGCTGAGAAGCGAACCGCTCCGTAGTTGCCCCCGGCCATGCACCTAGAAGGCATTCGAAGTGTGACCGTCGACGTTTGCCGGTCCCACACACTCGATACACCAGGACCGTCAGCGCCGCCGCGACAAGACACCTCTTTGCCGCGAGCGTTGATCACGAACGTCTCGTCTGCGCCCTTACTTGGGTGCTGGATGACGATCCTCACCCCTGGGCCATTTCGAGCCTCGGCGAACACGATGACCGTGCCTCGGCGGTCACGATGGAAATTCAAGCTGGCCTGAATGACACGGTCGCGGTTGCGGAAGGTGACATAGGTGATGTCCAACCCGGCGTCCAAAGTGTCGCCTGTCTCGTCCGCGACACCGATCGACCGAGCTGTCGCTGGCGAGGCGACGGCAAGTGGTGCCACCGCCACGCTGACTGCGGCCAGTACGCTCGTCCATTTCCTCATGCGCCGAACATAGAGGTCCGGCTTCGCTTGCTCAGGTCTTCTCCAGGTATTCCGCGCGAGCTGAGTCCTCCAGATCGGCTATCACCGCAGCCAGGGACGGGTACGAACTGAGGTCGGGGTCCACGGCGATGGTCGCCGTAGCCGCGTCCCGGGCATCGGCAATGACGTCCTCGTGCTCGATCACCGACAACAGCCGCAGGCTCGAGCGCCGTCCCGACTGACTGGCGCCCAGGACGTCACCCTCGCGGCGCAGCTGCAGGTCGAGCTGGGAGAGAGCGAAGCCGTCCGTGGTGCCTGCGACGGCGGCGAGCCGCTCGCGCGCGGGGCTGCCCTCGGGCGCCGAGGTGACCAACAGGCACAGTCCGGGCACCGTGCCGCGGCCGACCCGGCCGCGCAGCTGGTGCAGCTGTGAGAGGCCGAAGCGTTCGGCGTCCATCACCACCATGACCGAGGCGTTGGGGACGTCCACCCCGACCTCGATCACCGTCGTCGCGACCAGGACATCCACCAGGCCTGTGGCGAAGCGGGTCATCACGTCATCCTTGACGTCCGGCGCCAGCCGGCCGTGCAACAGCGCAATCCGCACGTTCCGCAGCGGCCCTGAAGCCAACGTGTCGTACAGCTCGCTGGCGGCATAGGTCCGACGAGCCGTCAGCGGGTCGTCGTCGTCAGGCGCGTCGTCACCGTCGCCGATACGCGAGCAGACGACGTACGCCTGCCGGCCCCGCTCCGCCTCCTCCGCCATCCGCTGCCAGCTGCGATCCAGCCACGCCGGACGTTCCGCCTCGGGCACGACGGTCGTCTGGATCTGTTGGCGCCCGCTCGGCAGCTCCCGGAGCGTCGATGTCTCGAGGTCGCCGAACACGGTCATCGCCACGGTCCGCGGGATCGGGGTGGCCGTCATGACGAGCACATGAGGACGCGTCTCGCCCGCCTTGGCCGTCAGCGCGGCACGTTGTTCGACGCCGAAGCGGTGCTGCTCGTCGACGACGACGAGACCCAGGTCGGCGAACTGCACCCGCTCCTCCAGCAGGGCATGGGTCCCGACGACGATCCCCGCGGCACCGGAGGCGGCGTCGAGCAGCGCCTCCCGGCGGGCGGCCGCCCCCATCGACCCGGTGAGTAGCCGGACCCGGGTGCCGCCGTGCGCGCCACCCAACATGCCACCAAGCGCGAGGTCCCCCAGCATCGTGGTGATCGAGCGGTGGTGTTGTTGAGAGAGCACCTCCGTGGGCGCCAACAGCGCTGCCTGCCCTCCGGCGTCGACCACCTGGAGCATGGCCCGCACTGCGACGACAGTCTTGCCTGACCCGACCTCACCTTGCAGTAGCCGGTGCATCGGATGGGCCCGGGTGAGGTCGGTGCTGATCGTCTCTGCGACGTCGAGCTGCCCGTGCGTGAGCGCGAACGGCAACCGGTCGTCGAACTGCCGGCGCAGTCCCTGCTCGGTCGGGGGACGCGGCCGCGCGGGCAGGTGCTCCATCCGCTGGCGCCCGAGTGCCAGCACCGTCTGCAGCACGAACGCCTCCTCGAAACGCAGTCGGCGCTGCGACGCCTCGATATCTGTGCGCGTGACCGGACGGTGGATCTTCTCCAGCGCCGCGGCCAGACCCAGTAGGCGCCGGGAGTCGAGCAGATCGTCGGGCACCGGGTCGTCGATCGCGTCGAGGCTGTCCAGCGCCAGCTCGACGCACTTCGCGATCCGCCAGGAGGACGTCTTGGCCGTGGCCGGGTACACCGGGATCAGCGGTCGTCGCATCCGGGACGAGGTCTCGACGTCCTCGGTCGGCTCGGCGTCCACGATCTCGTAGTCAGGATGCAGCAGCTGACGCGTACCACGGAACTCACCGACCTGGCCGGCGAACATGGCCACCACGCCAGGGCGCAGAGTCTTGAGCAGGTAAGGCTGGCGGAAGAAGGTCAGCAGCAGCCGGCCGGTGCCGTCGCTGATGACGATGTCGGCCCGCTTGAGGACTCGTCCGGGCTGCTTGCGGTCGGGGTAGTCGTGCAGGCTCGTCGTGATCACCTCGGCCATCACCGTCACGTGCTCGTGGAGCCGCAGCTGGGACAGGTCGGTCAGCTCACCGCGAGTGGCATAGCGGCGGGGGTAATGGCGCAGCAGGTCCTCGACCGACACGAGTCCCAGGTGACTCTCGAGCAGCCGCGCGGACTTGGCTCCGACCACAGCGTCGAGTCTGGATCCCAGACCAGGCGTCGGCACCGCAAAGCCCTACTCGACCGCGACGAGCAGCGGATACCGCGACTGACCGCCGCCATAGACCACGGTGTCGATCCCAGGACGGGCCCGCTGGACCGCCTCGGCAACGCCGTCAGCGAGGTCGTACGGTGCGCCCTCCCCGGTCACGAGGGTGAGCAGCTCACCACCGCCGTCGAGCAGCCGAAGGGCAACCTGCACGGCGACCTCCGCGAGGTCGTCGCCGACCAGGGCGAAGTCGCCGTGCAGGACACCGAGCACGTCACCGGCCCGGCAGGGCCCGGCCGAGGTCATCGCGTCCCGGTCCGCCCGGGTGATCGCCCCGTGACGGGTCTGACCCGCCGCTGTGGTCATGGCGACAACATCGTCGTCGAACCCGCGCCCAGGCTCGTGCACCGCCAGTGCCGCCAGGCCCTGCACCTGCACGCGGGTGGGGATGACCGCCACTCGGACACCGTCGCCGCGGGCCTGCTGCGCGGCGGCCTCGGCAACCGGGATCGCATCCGCGTCGTTGGGCAGCACCACGACCTCGGCTGCTCCGGTGGCCCGGATCGCGTCGAGGAAGTCGGCCGTGGCGGACCGTCGCTGACCGCCGGACACGACCTGCGCCCCAGCTGCGCCGAACAGCTTGTGCAGCCCGGCGCCGGCCGCCGACACGACGACGCCCCGGCCTGCCCGGGAAGCCTGACCGGTCGGCGAACGGGAGACGTCGAAGTGGGTGACCCTGATGCTGTGGGGGCGTCCGGCGGCCACGCCCGCCTCGAGGGCGGCCCCCACGTTGTCGGCGTGGACGTGGACGTTCCACAGGCCGTCGCCACCGACGACGACCAGCGAGTCGCCCAGCTCGGCGAGCCGCTGCCGCAGGGCTGGCACGGCGTCGTCGTGAGCATCCAGCAGGTACATCACCTCGTACGCTGGGCCACCGACATCACCACCGGGCTCGAGCAACGGCTGCGGGATGCTGTGCGACCCCAGGAGCGGCTCTCGGACGCGCTCCTGCCACCGGCCGGTCAGGACCCGGACCGTCGTGTCGAGCAGGACGCACAGCCCTCGACCACCGGCATCGACGACGCCGGCACGCCGGAGCGCCGCCAGCTGCTGTGGCGTGCGGGCCAACGCCGAGCGGGCGGCGTCCGCGGCTGCGGACAGCACCTC